>JANMIM010001289.1:0-4283 GCA_031375795.1 Bacteroidota bacterium | reverse complement strand
TGGAGAAAGGCTAGGTAATTTTCGCCCGCCAGCCGATCGGGAAACAACGCATACAGGTAGTTGAGCAAGTAGGAGCCGTGGGTGAGGGAAATGGCAAATGGCGGCTGGGTGTCTTCGTTGCCTGTGGACAGCCCCACGGCCTTCGCAGCATCATGGATGTCATTCACAAACCAGCAAAGCAGCACGAGCTTGGCTCTACCATGGTATTTCATCTGGGAGCCTTCAATCGAAGTCCCAGCACCGTTTTGTCCATGATTGTGTACCTCCCAAGCATCGCCGAGTTGTGCTTGGATGCGGTCTGAGAAGCGGTCTGCGGGATCCTTGACGCCATGGCCGGCAAGGAAACTGTCACCGATCATCACGAGCTTTTTCTTGGAAGTATCAGGTTCGAGGAGCGCCTCGGCTTCCCGGAATTCGTGACGGTTCATTTCCCAATACCGTGCAAACCATATCTTGGAGGCCAATGTGTTGTCGTTGAGGCTGGACTTGGCGACAAACATGAAGACGCCTTCCAAGACCAGCAGCACCGCGACCAGTCCCGGCAGGGCTGTGGCCCATGGACGAAGTCGCGTGCGCCATTTGCCTTCTCCCGCCTTCACAAAAGCCAAATGAAATGATTTCGCCAGCAGATATAGCATCGCGAGGGGAAATGCCAGCCGCATCCATTGCAACTTCCCGGCCCCAACTGGATTCGTGATCAGCATCATCACGCCGAGGGCGAGGGCGGTGGTTCCAAGAAATCCGGGCGAATTTGCAAATACCTGGCCCAGCGGCTGCTTTTTCACCAACAGAAACACGCTTGTGACCACCAACCAAGCCATGATCGTGCAGTAAGCCGCCGTGGCAAGGCTATGGTGGTATTCTCCCCCGCCCCTTACTCTGGTGATCGTCCCCCAAAAGCCCATCATCCAAGGATTGAGGAGCAGCAGCAACACCGCCAAAAAGAATACCTGCTTTTCATGTTTGTGCATCGTTTCAAATTTCGAGGATAAATCTCGTCCCTGCAAGGCCCGGACTGACCAGCAAGGATTCCACGAAAAATACCTATTTTGCCCCTGAATTCCACAAAACCCACGATTCCCACGATGGAAATCACACCCGAGATTCACGATCGCCTCAAGCTCCTCGGCGACAAATACAACGCGCTGGGCCAAGACATGCTGTCTTACCTCGACGGCCTGCTCTATTCCAACCTGCTCACATATTGGGACTACATCCACCTCGATACCCTGCTGAGCCTCCAAAATACGCGCACCGATTTTGAGGACGAGAAGATATTTGTGATCTACCACCAGATCACAGAGTTGTATTTCAACCTCATCAGGCATGAGCTGCGGCAGTTGCGGCAGCTCGGCGGGCAGGACATCAAGGTCTGGACCAAGCACCTGCGTCGCGTCCTGAATTATTTCAAAAACCTCTGCCAGAGCTTTGATGTGATGGTCGAGGGCATGGACCCCGCCCAGTTCCTGAAATTCAGGATGTCGCTGCTGCCTGCCAGCGGATTCCAATCGGTGCAATACCGCATGATCGAGCTGGAATCGACCACGGCCCACAACCTCATGGAGGCCACTCGGCGCGCCCAGGCCAGCCCCGACATCGATCTCGCCGTCGCCTACGAGTCGCTGTACTGGAAATTTGGCAACTTGGAGTTGCAGACCGGCAAGAAGACCCTGACCCTGCAGATGTTTGAGGCCAAGTACAACGACGAATTGCTGGAACTGACGGCAGCCATGGGCGAAAAGTCGATTTGCGCCATGTACCGTGCCCTGCCGGCCGAACTGCGGGAGGCCCCCGAGCTCGTGGCGATGCTGCGGGAATATGACCTGTATGCCAATGTGTTTTGGGCGCTGAGCCATTACAAGTCTGCCGTGCGCTACCTGCAAGGCGACCCCGACGTGATCGCCGCGACTGGCGGCACCAATTGGCAGAAATACCTGCCTCCGCGCTTCCAAAAAGTGGTGTACTTCCCCGAGTTGTGGACGACCGAGGAGCGTGAGGAGTGGGGCAAGGCATGGGTGCTCAACCTCTTCAAAGAAAAAGTCGAGGGACAATGGGGCAAATCGAGTCAGAAAGGCTAAATTTGGCGAGCAAAGTGTTGTTGCAAATGACAGCTGCAAATGGAACGACTTTTGCTCATGCCTCAGAGGTAAGTTTACGAAAATGAAAAAGACCATCTTTGTTTTGATGTTGCTAATGGGCCTCGCCGGCCTCGCAGATGCGCAAGTAGGCATCCGCGTGGCGGTAGACGACGAGGGCGTACCCATCTATCAGATGCAAGATGTCAAGATTCGGGCGCTGGGCAGCAGCAAGCGCGACCAGCGTCGATTTGCCAAGCAAGAGCAGAAATTCAACAAGCTGCGCTACAACGTCATCAAGGTATTGCCCTATGCCAATGAGTGCGCCCGCAACGTGAAGATCATCAACGCCGAGATGGAGCGCATCCCCACCGAGGAGGGCAAGAGCGCCTACCTCGATTCCCGCGAGCATTTCCTCTTTGGCCGCTACGAAAACGAAATCAAGAACCTCACGATCCAGCAAGGCAAGGTCCTCGTGACCCTCATCGACCGCCAATCGGGCAGCACGACCTATAGCTTGATCAACGATTACAAGAGCAAGACCTCAGCCTTTTTCTGGAACGGCATCGGCAAGATCTTTGGCTACGACCTCAAAAAGGACTACGATCCCGAGGAGGAATTTGCGGTCGAGATCATTGTGCGCTCCATCGAAAACGGCACCAACCCCACGTATTACGATTACCTGGAAGCCAGAAACCAGTAAGTGAAAAGTGAAAAGTGAAAAGTGAAAAGTGAAAAGTGGCCTTGGCATACTTTTCACTTTTCACTTCCTCACTTTTCACTCTTCACTCTTTCTCACAATTGTTCTGTACTCCCGCGTTCATGTTTTGGATGGCGAGGGAGAATAGCTTTGCGAGGAATCTCCCGGTGCGTGAGGACTGCATGTGAAACTCAAAGAAGATGTCCTTGACGGGGGTCTTTCGGTCGTCGATGCAGGTTTCAAATACGTGTGTGCGCTGCCCGGAGCTGGGTTCAAACAACTCGATGCGCAGCCGGGCGGTCTTGATCACGACTTGCTCGGTGATGATGCGGTTGCTGCGTGAGTAGACCGACGAGGTCTTGTAGCTGCCGAGGATGAATGGATTCACCACGAGGATGTAGTCTGTCCCTGCAAAGGCGGAGCCGATCGCCGACAGGCTATGGTCGTCTGCGGAGTATTGCTCGATGAAGGCCTGGGCAAGCTGGGGAAATTCGTTGAGGAAGTAGGCGGAATCGGCTTGCGTGGGGCCGGCGAGTTGCTGGGAAAACAGCGTGCCCAAGGCGACGAGCGTCTGCAACTTGATGTTTTCAATCTCTGCGGACTCTCCCTCGTCGCTTTTGATGAATTGCGAGAGGGGGATGCGGTAATTGTCGTCGAAGCTGAAATGTTTCTTGGAGAAATAGACCGCGACGCGCTTGCCCTTCAAGGGCAGCGGTGATGGGACATCTTGCGCCGACAGGCTGCCGCAGCAACCGATTGCCAGCACCCAAGACAAGACAAAAATTTGAAGAAATCGCATTCTCAATAGTTGTGGGCGACGAGCTCCTCACGGTAAATGCGGCTATCTTGATCGATCCTCACCTGCCCGTTGATCACTTGCTCCTCGTAGTATTTGTAGTACCCAATAATCTTGCCAATTTTTGGGGCATAGATCTCATAGGCATGCTCGATCAGGAAAAAAGGCGGCGGCGGGCCTATCGGATCCTTCACGACCGGCATGCGAAAGGGCACTTGGAGCACGTACACGCAATGCTCGTAGGTCACGCCTTGCACCGTGACCGTCGTGTCCACGTTCACGAATCGGTAGGTCTGCTCGTCTTGGTCGTTGTAGAGGTTGCCGTTCCACGTGCTGCCCTCATAAGGCGGCCACCGCAGCACGAGCTTGCGGGTATTGGCCTCGATGCGCTCGGCAAATGTCTCGCCGAGGTATTGGGTCCACAGCTGAAAAAAGCTCCAATTGTACACCGATGGCCCCAATGTGTCGGGTGAAGTATGCAACCACAATTTGGAAACCTCGCGGTCCAGAAGGTCGGTTTCCGTACCGCTCGTGAGCTCACGACGGTAATATTGTCGCGCTTCCTGCAGCGTCGCCGAGGCATAGCCGGTGTCGATCACATGGTAAATGCGAAACTTATCGTCCTGGATAGGGTAAATGGTCTTGGCCGTTGCAGCAACGGGATCAAGCTCCTTCTTGCAGGAGGTCGCCGCCATTCCAAGCAGCAGCAAAA
>JANMIM010001237.1:0-1432 GCA_031375795.1 Bacteroidota bacterium | reverse complement strand
CCGCAAAATCCTTGAGGCCGGGGATTGCATTGACCATGGTGATGGCCGTGCCGAGCACTGCCAGAAACAACATCGACTCCAGGATCGACCTGCCAATCGTTTTAATGGAAATAGCCATGGTGCAAGATACGGAGTAAAATTTTATGGGTGGAGAGTTGAAAGTTCAGAGTTCAGAGTTCAGAGTTCCGGTTGTTGATGAAAGATGAAGGATGAAGGATGAAGGATGAAAGTTTAGCGTGCTGGCTCACTTTTCACTTCCTCACTTCCTCACTCCCTCACTTTTCCCTTCCTCACTTTTCACTTCCCTTGATCATTTCCTCGATTTCGTTGAGTTTGGGGGCGATGATGATCTCGGTGCGGCGGTTTTGGCTGCGGCCTTCGGGGGTGTCGTTGCTGGCTTTGGGGAAAAATTCGCCTTTGCCTGAGGGGGTGACGCGTGCGGCGGGTAGGCCGTAGTCCACGGTGAGGATGCGCACGACCGAGGTGGCCCTGATCACGCTCAGGTCCCAGTTGTCGGCAAATCGCTCGGTCTTGATGGGCACGTTGTCGGTATGGCCCTCGATGATGAGGTCCATGTCGGGGTATTTGAGGAGCACGGCTGCGACTTTGGAGAGGGCATCCTTGCCGAGTTGCTCGACCTTGGCGGAGCCGGATTTGAAGAGCATCTTGTCGCTGATGGCGATATAGACCTTGCCATTGCGCATCTCCACCGAGAGGTCTTGGTC
This sequence comes from Bacteroidota bacterium, assembly GCA_031375795.1. Taxonomy (GTDB): domain Bacteria; phylum Bacteroidota; class Bacteroidia; order J057; family JADKCL01; genus JADKCL01. The sequence continues at coordinate 707 of JANMIM010001237.1, read as the reverse complement.
TTGGTACCCTTGCAGGGCGCTCAAGAGCTTGTTGCGGAGGTCATTCATCGCCTTGTCGCGGGCGGCAATTTTTTCCTGGAGCTCCTTGAGGGCAAGTTCGCGTGCCTCGAGCTGCTTGCGCAGCTCGCCGTCGGCCTCCGAGCGGGCATCCAGGCGTGCTTGCAACTCCTTCACCGCTTTTTCCCTCGCTTCGAGCTTGTCGAGCAGTTCGGCAATCGATTTTTCCCGGGCATCGAGTTCCTCGCTCTTTTTCTTGAGTGCGGCATCCAGCTTCTCGCGTTCGCTCATGTTGCTGCGATTGATGCGGTCGAGTTCCTCGGCCAGGTCGGCGTTGCGTTTCTTGAGCTCGGCCAATTCCTTGCGCACCGACATCGATTCCTCTTCACAGCCTTTGGACTTGATCGCCAGTGCCTCATAGTCCTTGTTTTGGGAGGCGATGCGGCCTTCAAGTTCGGCGATCTTGGCGTTGGCGGCGTCCAATTCCTTGTCGAGGCGCCTTGCCTTTTCTTCGGCGGCGTTCTTGGCCTTGGTCTCGGCAGCAAATTTTTTCTTGGGCACACAGGCAACTGAGAGCAGTGCTATGCAGAGCATCAAGGCGAGCGAACGAAGTCTGGAACTACTCATTTGAATCAGGGAATGGCCTTTGGTCGTGCCAATTCGGTTCAAATCTCCGCCAGCTGAGGGCCACAAGCAAAAATCGAAGCAAA
>JANMIM010001215.1:0-1545 GCA_031375795.1 Bacteroidota bacterium | reverse complement strand
GCCTCGATCTTTTCGCGCATGGTGTCGACCTGGTAGGCGCTGCTATTGAGCATGGCGAGCATTTTCTCACGCATCTTCGCGTCCTTCATGGTCATGATCTTGGCCTCGATGAGCTTGAACTGCTCGGCATCGCTGAGGTTGGCATCCTTGCCCAGCAGGTCGAGCACTGCCAATGCAAAATTGCGCGCGCTGATGGAGGTCGGGTCGCCGAGCTTGGATTGAAAGGGTGAGGCGATCAGGTGGTGGCCATAGAGTTCCTTGACAAAACCCGTGAATTTACGGTCGTCGAGCAACTCCCCGAGTGCCTGCTTCATATGCTTGGCGCGGAGCTTGGTGAGCTTGACGCCAGCCTCCACGATCCCCGAGCAAATGATGCTGATGGCAAAGTAGGCAAATGCCAAACCGATGCCTACCTCGATGATTTCTGTTCCAAACATAGCTATTCCTTGGTGTAATTGGGTGTACGATCGGGGCCAGTCCCCTCACCTTACTAATGCATTTAATGGCTCAAGGTAATGATTTTCCCAATATGATCGACAAGCGTACGCACCAAAGTCAACCCGCATCGGGGCCTTTGGATCGTCGGCCGATTGCAGACTACAGCGACGGCGGTGAGCTTCAAGCCGCCATTGGCTTCGCTGAGCTTGCGTTTCGGCTTTGGGCAGGCCAGGCCATTCCGCGCAGTGGGTATGGTCGTGGACAGGGTGACAAACTCAGCCTTGGGCTTTTTCGCTGCACGCGGCTATTCCTGGTCCATGTATTTTTGGTAGCCCTTGCTGTTGAGGGCCTCTGAGCTCTCCAGCACCTTTTTGCGCAGGGTCTCCTTGTAGGCCACGATCTTGTCGAGGATGGCGGGATTGCCTGCGCCGATGATCTGGGCTGCGAGGATGCCTGCGTTTTTGGCGCCGTCCAGGGCCACGGTGGCGACAGGCACGCCCCCCGGCATTTGCAAGATGCTCAAGATGCTGTCCCAGCCATCGATCGAGTTGGCAGAGCGCACGGGCACGCCCACGACGGGGAGTGGCGTGACGGCAGCGACCATGCCCGGCAGGTGCGCTGCGCCACCTGCACCTGCGATGATCACCTTGAGCCCGCGCGACACCGCAGAGCTCGCGTAGTCCATGAGCCGGTCGGGCGTGCGGTGGGCAGACACGATGGCGATTTCAAAGGAGATGCCGAAATCCTCTAGGATGTCGGCGGCTTCACGCATGACCTTGAGGTCAGAGGTGCTGCCCATGATGATGCCTACTTGGGGGTTTTGCATGAGACTGCTTTCAATGTGTTTTTGACAATTCTAGCCTTGTTTTTCGCCGTTTCCAAATCGGCGGCGATGATCGTGACGTGGCCCATTTTGCGAAATGGCCGCGTCTGTTTTTTTCCATAGATGTGTACATATACGCCCTCCATCGCGAGCACGTCCACGATGCCCTCGTATTCCACATAGCCGACCTCGTTGGGTTCGCCGAGCAGGTTCACCATGACGGCGGCGCTGCGGGGATTGACCGAGCCGAGCGGCAGGTCCAGGATGGCGCGGATATGCTGCTC
>JANMIM010001169.1:0-4204 GCA_031375795.1 Bacteroidota bacterium | reverse complement strand
CCTGTGCGAGGAATGTAAAACACAGAGGACGACTCATTTACCCCAACTCAATACCGCTCATTTAGCCCATGCGCAAGGTTTGCTAGGATATGTCGCATGGAATGTCGAAATTACATGTACGGATTGGTTTTGTTGAACTGGGTATTGTCTGAAATAGTCGGCGGCAAGGTGATTTGAGCGTAAAATTGACTTCTACGATGACTATTTTTGTATGAATGACGATCAGGGAAATCCCAAAATTCTCAAAAGCAGGTATGTACCGACAACAGAGTTCTACAGCCAAATAATTGACAGCCTTCAAGATTATTCGATCTTTACGCTAGACAAGGAGTTCAATATCAACAGTTGGAGCTCGGGTTCTGTAAAAATATTTGGTTACGAAACCGAGGAGGTGATCGGCCTCTCCTTTGATCTGATTTTCACGGAGGAAGACCGCAAAAATGGAATCCCTAAAATAGAGATCGAAACATCGCTGAAAGAAGGTCGTGCGACAGACAATCGGTGGCATATTGCCAAGGATGGAAGTCTGTTTTATGCGTATGGCTTGGTATTTCCACTTACAGGTCTCAACGGGGAGATGCTGGGATATGTGAAGATATTGCGCGATCTCACCGACCGCAAGAAGTCGGAGGATGCGATCAAAAAGTACGTCACGGAATTGGAGGAGCTGAATACACACAAAGAGAGTGTCTTGGCGATCCTTTCACACGATTTGCGAAGCCCACTTTCTGCAATTATTGGCACTGCGAAATATTTGAGGGACAACTATCAAAAGATGAAGCCAGCGATGGTGGAGGAAATGCTTGACCTCCTCCATCGATCAGCGGTCGATGAGTTGGAAATGCTAGATTATTTGGTGGAATGGGCACGGATCAAATATGCAACGGAAGCCTTCTCTCCTACGAAGCTTGAGCTCACGGATTACATTGTGCGCGTATTTGAAACACTCAAGGAATCTGCCTCCATCCAGGCGATCAATCTGCATCATGAAGTCGAAGAAAACACCTTCGTTTTTGCCGATGGCAAAATGTTGATTTCCATCATTCAAAACATTGTTTCGAATGCAATCAAGCACTCCATTCCTGGGGGCACGATTACGGTTTCCGCAAAAAAGGAAGCCAACATGATCATCGTCCAAGTGAAAGATAACGGTGTGGGAATGTCTCAAGATATCCAGGACAGGTTGTTCACGCCACAAATCAAAGTCTTGTCTGAGACACGCAAGGAAAACAAAGGGGCTGGAATTGGATTGTTTTTGGTAAAAGGATTTTTGGAAAAGCATGATGGAGAAATTTGGGTCGAAAGTATTGAAGGTGAAGGATCTTCCTTTTATTTCACCTTACCCATCGACAAGCCTGAATTCAAAATCGAAAGTGCCGAGGAAATTGAATTTGACCCCAATGCCTGAGTTCATGGAGTGCGCAATAAGGCCTCACATCCTCAAACTCCGCCACAACAACACCGACGCCACGCTCCGATAAGGTGCCCACCGCTCCGCATACGCCACCAATTCCCGCCGCGTGGGATTCTCCCCGATGTCAAAATGCTTGATCGTCATCTGCCGCAATATGAGGTCATCCGGCGCAAATACATCCAAGCGCCCGAGGCCAAAAATCAGGAACATCTCGGCGGTCCATTTGCCGACGCCTCTGATTGCGGTGAGGCTTTTGATTACTTCGTGGTCTTCGAGCTCGTGCAGGGCATTGTAACGCGCTTCCTCATCCAAAAATGCTTGCGCGACATTGCGGATATAGCCCGACTTTTGCGGGCCGATGCCGAAGGTCCTGTAGGTCTCGGTGTCGATCTGCACGAGGGTCGCGGGATCGACCAATCCTCCGACATAAGCCTCCAACCTCGCGCTCACGGTATCGGCTGCTTTGGTGGACACCAATTGGCTGATGATGCTGTTCACGAGGCATTTGAAATAATCATCCGTGCGCTCGAGTTGGATCTCGCCCGCGTGGGGGATGATTTTTTTCATCACCGGATCGACCTTGGCGAGGTGTTTCAGGGCTTTTTGGACACTCATGCGGATTGATTTTTGATTTCTTAATTTGGCATTCTAGAAGCGGAGGTTGTTGGATCAATTAATACAACCAATCATTGAGAATTCCCTCTGTGCTGTCAAATCCAATGATCTCTCTGATTTGGTCGTAATATGAACAAACGCGCTCGCGGTCTTCTGTTTCCCAGGCCACGAGTCCCAATGCATCAAGCCCGTTCAAAAATTCATCGAGTATCTTTTTTTGCGATGGGTTGTTTTCTAGAATGAAGATGATTCTATCGATGGATTCATTAAGCCTGTTATTCGCCAATGGCCTGTACTCTGCGGGCAACAACCCAACATACCCTAATCCATCGTTGAATTCTGGATCTTCCTGCTGGAATTTTTCAGTATCGCGCAACTGAAGAAGTTCTTCAATTGCGTTCGGGTTGAACGAAAATTCACTCATTGTCTTTGGATGTCAATATTATTCAAACCGCAAATGCTTCACAGATTCCCCAGAATCCCGCAATTCGATCAAGGAATCGATGCCGATATTGAGGTGGTCGGCGACAAAATGTGTGGTGACTTTGCGGTCGCTCGCCTCGGTCTTGACGCCCTCGGGATCCATCGGATTGTCGCTCACCAACAGCAGCGCGCCGTGCGGGATTTTGTTCACGAAACCGACTATAAATATCGTCGCAGTTTCCATGTCGATGCCCATCGCGCGGATCTTGCGCAAATATTCTTTGAACACAAGGTCGTGCTCCCACACGCGGCGATTGGTCGTGTACACCGTGCCCGTGAGGTAGTCGCGCTCATACCTGCGAATCACGTGAGAGACAGCCATTTGCAAACGGAAACTCGGAAGTGCGGGCACTTCGGGAACCATGTAATCATTGCCCGTACCCTCGCCGCGGATCGCCGCAATCGGCAAAATCAAATCCCCGATTTGCGTGTTTTTCTTCAGTCCGCCGCATTTGCCCAAAAACAAGGCTGCCTCGGGTTCGATCGCCGACAAAAGATCCATCACCGTGGCCGCCATCGCGCTGCCCATCCCGAAATTGATGATCGTGATGTCATTTGCTGTCGCGGTCTGCATCGCATTGGCGCGGCCCTTGATCTCCACGCCAAATTTCTCCGCAAACAGCTCCACGTAATTGATGAAATTCGTGAGCAAAATATAGCGCCCAAACTCATCGAGTTGCGTGCCGGTATAGCGCGGCAGCCAGTTTTTTACGATCTCACCCTTGGTTTCCATGGAACGAAGATAGGGCTTTTTTGGATCGTTTGGCCGCCCTTTATATACGCTACGTGGGCATAATCCCTTTTTCTGTTTGTCATGTCGACCGTAGGCGAAGTCCCGATTTGAGTCGGGAAGACATCTAGCTGGTCGCGAAACACGTCACGCACAGCCATTTCGCGAGCGAAGGGTGCTACTGAGGCAGCTATCCCGATCAAAAATCGGGACGCTACGTCCTCTAAGTCGCTTCGCTGCGCCGAGGCGCACTCGGTCGACATGACAAAAGGGTTATTATGCACAGTACGGTACAGATCGCTCCCTTGGGCAGACAAACCGCATGGGCTATTGCAGCAATTGAGGGTCAATGTTTCTGCATTCGCCTGCGTGCCATCCAAAAAACGAACAAGCCCAGAATGCATACTCCGACGAACACAAGCGTGGAACCCAAACTCCCCGCAGGAACGCCGCCTTTCACAAGCTTGGATCCCAAGAAGGATTTTTTGAACCGCTGCTCCTGCACATCGATCTTCAATCTACCGTCCTCCACGCCAAGGATGCGCACATTGGAAACGACAAAATCTGCATCGGGACGCCGCTCGAGCTTCAAGCCGCTGATTTTCAGGTCGGAAACCACTTTCTCTTTTCCAGGCGTGGCCATCAGGATATTCCACTCGAATCTCTTCTCAGGCAATAATTGCGCCCCGTGCCGCTTGATTGGGCAGTAGATCCATAAGTGTCCATCAGATGCTTCGGATACCAGGTAGAATTTTGCATCGGGAAATGAATCCGCGTTCACGAGGCTGACTTTGTAGCGCACATTCTCGTAGCCTCCCCTGCCTGCCGTTGCGATATCTGCTTCAGCTGAATAGGCTATTGTCATCAGGATGAGAAGCAGGATGAGCGAGGGGAATTTTTTCATTTTTTTCTTGTTGAATGGCGGCGCTTAGTGTGAGGTTGAGAGTGAGTGAGGAGGGGGC
>JANMIM010001166.1:0-5898 GCA_031375795.1 Bacteroidota bacterium | reverse complement strand
GGCGGGCCGCCAGCCGGCGGTCCACCCTGCGCCGTAGCAACTGATGCACCGGCGCACACTGCGATACCGGCAACTGCAAATCTGATCCAGCTCATTCCATGCCCTGTTGATGACCATCCGGTAGAGCCGTGTGCGTGCGAGGTTGCTCCCTTGGAAAATCACCTTTCGCCTCGGGTACCGCTCTGTCCATGCCTTGACCAACATCACCACGGTGGCCAGGACTTTGTCGTGGTCATTGTGGTCGGTCGCCGAATCGTAATCGAGCACGTCGCCATCATGCCAGTCACCCACAGCGAGATTGTAGAAGCCTCGCTTTTTCAGTGGTGTAAACTGAATGACTTTGGGCATTTTTCCATTGCTACCCATGGAATCCACCTGGAATGCCATCCAGTCCTTGCTACACAAAATGTCATTGTAAATAGGATGTTCCATGCTCCTCGTCCTCCTGCTCCGCTAGATCCTAAACTCAGAGGCAAATATACGATGGTTCGGGCTATTTTGCAAGTATTTTATTCACGTTTGATAAAATAGTTTGCTATTGTCTCTTTTTGGTGGGAATCCAGGGCCCGAAAAAACGATGGCGAGCACTCCATCATTGAAAGCTTGGAAAGGTGAGGATTCCAGGCACTGAGTGTGCAAATTGTATGCAAATGAAAAAGCCCTTACAACTTTTGGAGTCGTAAGGGCTTGATTTTCAGTGTACACCTGTAGGGATTCGAACCCCAAACCTCCTGATCCGTAGTCAGGTGCTCTATCCAGTTGAGCTACAGGTGCAATTGGGATGCAAAGGTAGCGGCATATTCCAGAATGCACAACAATTGCAGACAAAAATATGAACGATTACTCCAACTCGTAGATTTTCAGCGCATTATTTTTCAGAATGGTCTCGATTTTGGGATGAGGCCGGTAATAAATGCACACTTCCACAAAGTCCTTTGCGATCGGCAATTCGATGATCTTGAGGTCTCGCACTTCATCTTCTCTGATTCCGTGGGTGACTTCGCTCACCTGCGGGTCGCTCAGGCGGTAGGTGCGACCGGGCGCCAAGTTGGGCACGTAATCGCACCGCAGGGAAATCAAGTTTGGTCCTCGCAGGCGCAGAAATGCAAAATCTGCCAGCTTTGCGTGACCGGGTCCATAGTTGGTAGGATAGCTCGTGAACTCTGTAAGCGGTTCATTCAATCCATAAAGATCGATGCCATAAAATTCTGAATAATAAGGTATTGCTCCACTAGCTCCGATCGCCAGCCGGATCGTCTTGTCATGGTCCAGCAAGTTTCCGAATGCCTTGCCTTGTTCAGGAAACGACATCGTGGACCGTGTGGCATGGCGGTCATGGACGAGGGAGTTCATTTGCGAAATTTCAAAGAGCCGTCCGTGGCCCTGTCCCCAAAACAAGGCGATCAAGACCATGCCCATGCTTGCAGCAGGCAAAAACCTTGGGCGCAATTCCCGTCGTGCCAACCGGATGCCGGAAATCAGGATCACTCCCGGAATCACCGGCGTCAGCAGCCGAAACTCCAGATAGTCGCCACCGACCCAGGCGGTATATCCCAAGAACGCGACCGTCAAAATGAGCCAAAATTGCAAGAAAACGTCCTTCTCCCTGCCAGATGACCGACCAGCGAGTGCCCGAAAGATCTCCGGGATCCAAAAACCGCTGATGACCAAAAAGATGCCGACGTATTTGAGTCCTGCACGCAAGGAGACAGATTGGGTCTTGACAAAAAAGGTATTGGGTAAGACTTCCCCGTAGTAGGCCATTTTCCAAATGAGCCAAGGAATCAACAGCATACAAAGTGGCAAGACGAAATTGAGAATACGCCTCCAATACGGCAGCCGGAGCGTCGATGCCTTGTATAGGATGGCCACGCAACACATGATCGTCAGCAACGCTCCCTCTGGTCTACTCAAGATGGATACTGCGCAGACAAGCCCCAGAAGCCCTGCTTGTTTTGCGCTTGCCAAGGTATCGGACTTCAAGACCGCTTGCATCCACCACAAGGCAATCGTCCACAGGCAGCCATTCATCGAGGTTTCCAGGCCCGAGGTTGTAAAAAAAAGCATCGTGTGGCTGCACATCACCGGCAACCATACCCAGAAGGCGAGCTGCGGATCAGCGGTTTGCCGCAAAACAATGCGAAAAAGCAGCCATAGATTCAGGGCCAGGAAACCAAGCGAGACGACCACCGATGCAATGGTGACGTCCAAGCCAAGCCCGATCGGAATGGCCATGAGCAGCATCCATAAGAAATTGGTGTAGCCCTCTACGCGTTGGTCGGCGTTCCAGACAGGGCCCAAGCCCTCGGCCATGTGTTTGCTGTACCTGAACGTGATAAAGGCGTCGTCTTCGAGGTGGCGATGAAACCATGCAAAGCACAGGCCACCCGCGATCAAGCCCAGGACCAACCATTTATACCGCACTTCCTTCACCAAGGAAAGCTAGGGAATTTCATGCAAAGCAGGAAAATGAAGACCGAAATTGAAATGGAAGCAGAACCCAAGCTGCAAAGATCAAGGCACTGGCAGGGTGCGGAGGATCTTTTCGGTCACCATCTGCGTCGTGACCTCCTCGGCCTCGGCCTCGTAGTTCAGGATGATGCGGTGATTGAGCACGTCGGGCGCGATGGCCTTGATGTCGTCGGGCATCACATAGCTGCGGCCCTGCATGAATGCGTGGCACTTGCTGGCGATGTTCAGGGCGATGCTCGCGCGCGGCGAGGCCCCAAATTCGATGTAGGCCTTCAATTCCTTGAGGCCATATTGCTCGGGGTTGCGGGTCGCCATCACGATGTCCACGATGTAGTCTTCCAAGCGGTCACGCAAGGTCACCGCATCCACAAGCTTGCGGATCTCAAAGATCTCGGCTTGGGTCAGGATGGCTTTGAGGGGTTCGACTGCAGAGGTCTTGGCCATGCGGCGCATGATCTCCTTTTCCTCGGCCTTGGAGGGATAGTCCACCATCACCTTCATCATGAAGCGGTCCACCTGTGCCTCTGGCAGGGGGTACGTACCTTCCTGCTCCACGGGGTTCTGCGTGGCGAGCACCAAAAATGGCGGTTCGAGCTTATAGGTGTTGTCACCAATCGTGACTTGTTTTTCCTGCATGGCCTCCAGCAAGGCGCTTTGCACCTTGGCAGGGGAACGGTTGATCTCGTCGGCCAAGACAATGTTGGCGAAGATCGGGCCCTTTTTCACCTCAAACGTGGCCTCGCGCTGGTTGTAGATCAGCGTGCCGATGAGGTCGGCTGGAAGGAGGTCAGGGGTAAATTGTATGCGCTTGAAGCTCAGGTGCAAAACCTGGGCGAGCGAGGAGATGGTCAGCGTCTTGGCCAACCCCGGCACACCTTCCAACAAGATGTGTCCATTGCTGAAAAGGCCGATCAACAATCGGTTGACCATCTTTTTCTGGCCGACGACCACCTTTTCGATTTCCGTGAACAGCTGACGAATCTTGGCAGCTTTTTCCTGGATCTTTTCGTCCAATGCCGAGTGACCGGCGCCTTCCTGATTGTAATTATCCTGCATAGGTATTCTCAAAATGCTAGCGGTGGCAAAAATATACCCGTAAGCTTAATTTTTCAACCCAAAATCATTTTTGGAGGCTTATTATATTCGTTTTCACCCAAAAAGAATCCATCCAGCCAGGGCCCTTGTCGTCCAATCCCGATGCAAATCGATGCTCGATGCACCAAGCAGGGCATTGTGGGAAACAAATGGCGGGAATTTTCAGCCAAAACACATTAGATTTGGCTTGAAAATAATTGATCTCCATGAACAAGGTCGTTTCAGGGGCCGATGAGGCCATCAAAGACATCCAAGACGGCATGACCCTCATGCTCGGCGGTTTCGGGCTGTGCGGCATCCCGGAAAATTGTATCGCCGCGCTGGTGCGCAAGGGTACCAAGGGCCTCACATGCATCTCCAACAATGCAGGGGTCGACGATTTTGGCATTGGGTTGATGCTCAAGACGCGGCAGGTCAAGAAGATGATCTCCAGCTATGTAGGGGAGAATGCCGAATTTGAAAGGCAGTTGCTCTCAGGCGAATTGGAGGTGGACCTGATCCCGCAGGGCTCGCTCGCCGAGCGCGTGCGTGCAGGTGGTGCGGGCATACCCGCATTCTATACGCCTGCAGGATACGGCACGGAAATCGCAGACGGCAAGGAAATCAGGGAATTCGAAGGCAAATACTACTTGTTGGAAAGCTGGCTCCGCGCCGATTTTTCATTGGTCAAGGCATGGAAGGGCGACACGATGGGCAATCTCATCTTCAAAGGCACCGCGCGCAACTTCAATCCCATGATGGCCACCGCCGGCAAGATCACAGTCGCTGAGGTCGAAATCCTCGTCCCCGCTGGGGAATTGGACCCCAATCAGATCCACACCCCTGGCATCTTTGTGCAGCGCATTTTCCAGGGCAGCAACTACGAAAAACGCATCGAGCAACGCACCACAAGGCCCAAAGGCTAGCTCGGAGCCCGCATTTTCCTGCCGCAAGAAGCGCGGGAAAACCCAATTCCACCCAGAATCCAACCCTCCGCACTATTCTATAAATTCCGCTAATTCTGCTATATGGCACTCACGAAACAACAGATCGCACAACGCATCGCACAGGAATTGCGCGACGGCTACTACGTGAACTTGGGCATCGGCATCCCGACCCTCGTGGCAAACTATGTACCCAAGGGAATCTCGGTCGTTTTTCAATCCGAGAACGGCCTGTTGGGCATGGGGCCTTTTCCCTACGAGGACGAGGTCGACGCCGACCTCATCAATGCCGGCAAGCAGACGGTGACGACCTTGGCGGGCTCCTCCATATTTGACTCGGCCACGAGTTTTGCGATGATCAGGGGCGGCCACGTGCAGCTCACCGTACTGGGCGCCATGGAAGTCAACGACCGTGGCGACATCGCCAATTGGAAGATCCCCGGCAAGATGGTCAAGGGCATGGGTGGCGCGATGGACCTCGTGGCGAGTGCCGACAACATCATCGTCGCGATGCAACACACCAACCGAGAGGGCGAAAGCAAGCTGCTCAAGCAGTGTGAATTGCCGATCACGGGTGTGGGCTGCGTGAAAAAGGTCGTTTCGGACCTCGGTGTGTTTGATGTGGACCCCCAGCGCGGTTTTGTGCTGCTTGAACGTGCCCCGGGCGTGAGCGTCGAGGAGATCATCTCCAAGACCGAGGGACGGTTGGTGGTCGAAGGTGAAATCCCTGAAATGGTCTTCTGAACATGGGCTTGAACCTCGGGACACGTCGTTTTTGGATGGGCTTTTTGATCGTCCTGCTCGTGGTGGCCGGCTGCAAAAAGCAAGCAGACCACAGCGACATGTTTGACCAAATCTTCAAGCATGAGTCGACCGGCACCTTCAGAGGCATCGATTTGGGGATGGACCTCAAGGAAGTGCTTGCGCATGAGGGTGTGACACCCAAGCACGACGACCAATGGGGATATGTCTACGAATACGGGCTGGGCGGCAAAAATCGTTATTTCCTTGAGTACGTCTGCCGTGATCCCAAGCAACGCAAGGTCAATTCGATCGTGCTCAATGTACTTTTGGAGGAAAAAGCCGCCGCCAGCAAGCTTTCATCGGAGATCGAGGACCAATTGCGCCACCAATACGGTGTGGCCGACGGCAATCTCGGCAACCTCGTATGGCGCCATGAGGAGTCCAACCTCTTGGTTTCCTTGCGCATGCTGGACGACAAGAAGTCGATCTCCCTGAGCTATGGCTCCCTTCAGCCACTCTGATCGCAACAAAATACCCTTCCCCGAGTTCTCTCTTCCAATCAATTCGATCACGAGATGAAGGTTTATACCAAAAAAGGCGATTCAGGCCAGACCAGCTTGCTGGGAGGCACCCGCGTACCCAAGCACCACCTGCGCATCGAGGC
>JANMIM010001134.1:0-1560 GCA_031375795.1 Bacteroidota bacterium | reverse complement strand
ATCAATGGCGACGGCAACAACCCAAGCTTGCTGGAAATCGTGGAAGACTATAGCGGCACAGATGCTGGCAACCTTGCCAAGTACTACCTCGGTACTGCGTACTTGAAGACCGGCTCCATCGACGATGGCATTGCCACCTTGGAAGAATACAAAAAAGGCAACAGCATGGTTTCTGCAGCCTCCTATGGCGCTTTGGGTTATGCCTACGAGCAAAAAGGAGAGTTTGACAACGCCGCCAAGAACTACCAGGAGGCCGCTCACAGCCCCGAGGACAACATGTACTCGACGCCTTTTTACCTCATGCACGCCGCACGCAACCTCGAGTCTGCCAACAAGGCTGAGGAAGCGCTGAAGCTCTACAAGGAGATCAAGGCCAAGTATCCGCTGAGCGATCAGGCCCGCGACGGCAGTGTGGACCGCTACATCGCCAAGCTTTCCCCAGAAGACGAGGAATGAGCCTCGGCCATGACCTCTCCTTCATCAAGTATGAAGGCAAGGAAGATCACAGCGACGATCAGATAGCGATCGTCGCCAGCAAGTGGAATCCTGAAGTCACCGACGCGCTCACGCAGGGAGCCTGTGCGACCTTGATGGCCGCAGGAGTCCCCGAGGCCTCGATTTCCATCTACCGCATTCCCGGCTCTTACGAATTGCCCTCGGCGGCGCAGTTTGTGATCGAGGCAAGTCCCGGCATCGATGCCGTGATCTGCCTCGGTTGCGTGGTGCAAGGTGAGACCAAGCACTTTGACTTCATCAACCAAGCGGTTGCGCAGGGCATCAAGGACGTGAGCCTCAAGTACAACCTGCCTGTGATCTTTGGAGTCCTCACACCCGACACACTGCAGCAGGCCCTGGACCGCGCGGGCGGCAAGTATGGCAACAAGGGCGAGGAAGCCGCCGTGGCTGCCCTGGAAATGATCGACTTGAAGCGCATGCTCTAGCGATCGGCCATTCGCTCGGCGATGATCGCCATTCTCCCCAAACTTCCCATTTTCGTCAACAGCAGGTACAAGTGGCCACCCTCGGGCAATTTCACTTGGCTGCGGATCTGCTCGATCGGGATGTCAAAATCACGCCGTGAGTATTGGATCTTGTGGATGCCCTGTGCCTTGCAGTATTTCTTGATTTCGGCTGGCTTGAATTCCATTTGCGCAAGCACCCGAAATCGATGCCCGTGGAAATGGGCATGGTCCTCCTCTGAAAAATAATAGCTTGTCGGGCTGAGCATGCCGCCCTCCGGCGCATGCCCAGGCTGAGAAAACCACGCAACAGCCAATCCTGCCTTGTACAGCGCCGCATCAGCCTCCATGATGTATTTCGGCTGACGCGTCTCATCCCATTTGGCGGCATGGAGCGCAGGGTTTCCCGTAAATTGCTCGGCGCGACCCTTGCGCAGGAAGATCGCGCCCCGCCTAGGCAGGTCGCGGCTGGAATCGATCTCGACGAGCAACTCCTTGCATTCATTGCCCTCAGACACGATCCAAATCGTGGCAGGGAGGCCGATCTCTGCCTCGACGGCTTGCACGTCGAGCATGGGGCTGGCTTTGATGAGGATGCGGG
>JANMIM010001132.1:0-6449 GCA_031375795.1 Bacteroidota bacterium | reverse complement strand
GACGCCCACTTCTCGGTCGAGCAGCAGGGCCGCAATTCCGTGGGCTACTTCATCAATTTCAATGGGACGGCGGGCGTATGGCGGCGCAAGGCCATCGACGATGCAGGCGGCTGGGAAAGCGATACGCTCACCGAGGACCTGGACCTGAGCTACCGTGCGCAGCTCAAGGGCTGGCGGTTCAAATTCCTGGAAAACTTGGATTCCCCTGCCGAGTTGCCTGCCGCCATGGGCGCCATCAAGAGCCAGCAATTTCGGTGGACCAAGGGCGCGGCAGAGACCGCCCGCAAGAACCTGGGCAAGGTATTTCGCGCCAAGCTGCCCTTTGGGACCAAGTTGCACGCGACCTTTCACCTCCTGAACAGCCTGCTGTTTGTCTGCATCACCCTCAACGCCATCCTGAGCGTGCCTTTGGTCTTTTTTCATGAGATCGACCCGGCAGTACGCGAGGTGATGAAATATGCCTCTGTCTTCTCGGGGTCCATGCTGGCGCTGATCCTGTTTTTTTGGGTTTCCCGCAAAAATCGGGTTGGCGGCCGCGGGTTCAAGGGTTTTCTCAAATTTGTCGCGACCTTCCCGGTCTTCCTCTGCATCACGATGGGCCTGAGCCTGCACAATGCCATTGCGACCATCGAAGGCTATATCGGACGGAAGACACCCTTCATCCGCACACCCAAATTCAACCTCACAGACGGCAAGGACAACTGGCAGTCGCGCAAAAAGTACAATAGCCGACGCCTGTCGGTGGTCACGGTGTTTGAGGGCTTGATGTTGCTTTACTTCGCGCTCGGCATCTCCATGGAAGTGTATTACAAGAGCTATGGCATGATGCCCTTTCACATCATGCTCATGCTGGGCTATGGCGCGATCTTTTTCTTCTCGGTGCGGCACTCACTTTTTTCCAAACAATAGCCCCTGTCGATGCAAGACAGACGCATCCTCGACTACGGCTGGATTGCCCTGTTTGCAGGTAGCATGCTCACCCTGCAGTTTGCGGTGGAGCGTCCCGACATCGGCCACCCGATGGTGGGTGGTTTTTGGTTCATGGCCCTGCTGTTGTGCCTCGGCTTTGCGGGCTATGCCGCGCTGCTGCGCCTGCCAGACGATGACCGGCGCCATCACCTGCTGCTGCAACTCGGCTTGCTCTTGCGGCTCGCCATGGTCATGAGCCTACCCATGCTCAGCGACGACTACTATCGCTACATCTGGGACGGCCGCCACCTCGTCGAGGGTGTGAATCCCTACCAATACCAGCCCAAGTATTGGATGGAACATGTGGGCCCCGTCGTGAACCAAGATTGGGCCGAATTGTATTCGCACCTCAATTCCAAAGGCTTTTATTCCGTCTATCCGCCGGTCTTGCAGGGCATTTTTGCCTTGGCTGCCTGGCTGGGCGGTGCAAGCGTGCTCAGGACGGTCATCGTCTTGAAGCTGTTTGTGGTGCTGGCTGAAGTCTGCTCGATTTGGCTCCTCGGTCGCATATTGGCCTACCTGAATCTGCCTCGGAAAAATGTATTCCTCTATGCACTCAATCCACTTGTGATCCTGGAACTCACCGGCAACCTGCATACCGAGGCGTTCATGATCGTGTTTTTGCTGGCTGCGATCTGGATGTTGATGAATGAGAAGCTGTGGCCTGCCACGGTGCTGCTCGCGCTCTCGATCGGGACCAAATTGCTCCCCGTCTTGATTTTCCCCTACCTCTACCGTCGCATGCCCCGCAAGGATTTTTGGGTAATGGCCGGCACTTCGGTATTTCTGTGTTGCCTCATGTTTGGCCCATTTTTGGGAGGCCACAATTTCTCCAATTTCCTCCAGAGCTTGCGGCTCTATTTCGAGTACTTTGAATTCAATGCCGGCTTGCATAATTGGGTGAAATGGGCGACGGGGAATGATGTACACCAGGTGTTTTCGATTTTCCTGCCATGGGTGATGATGTTGGTGATCTTGCTCAGGGCAGTTCGGGAGCTGAAGCCCGACTGGACTTCGCTGGGTACGCAGCTGTTGGTGGCATTGACGCTGTATCAACTGCATTCACCCGTGATCCATCCCTGGTACCTCACCCCGCTCATCGCTTTGGCTGCGCTGGGGAAATACCGCTATGCGATGCTCTGGGCCTGCTTGATTCCATTTACCTACGTCGCCTACTTCTATCCCGGCATCCAGGAGCAAGCCTGGCTGGTGACCGTGGAATATCTATTGGTCTTTGGGTACATGGCCTACGAATGGGTTTTCAAACGCCCCGACCTGAACCTATCGCAATGGCTGTTGCAGCGCAAGTGGTTTCGTAGCCTCGTCATGCGCACGATACCTGCGCGCCTGCGCATCAAGCAGGAACGCATCGCGCGCCACCTCACACGCGGGGCCTCCATCCTCGACGTGGGCAGCGGCCACGGTGGACTCTGCCATGCGCTGCGCGTCGAGGGATTCAACATCACACCCATCGATGTCCAGAACCTGAGCTTCTTTCCCGATGTGCAACCCATCCTCTACGATGGCTACAAGATGCCCTTTCACGACAAGTCCTTTGACACGGCATTGCTCATCACCATGTTGCACCACACGCCCTTTCCCGACGAAATCTTGGAGGAAGCCCTGCGCGTGACCTCCCGCCGCATCGTCGTCATGGAAGACATCTATTCCAATGCCCTGCAACGCGAGCTCACCTTTTTCACGGACTCCTTGGTCAACTTGGAATTTGCCGGCCATCCACATAGCAACAAGACCGATGCCGAGTGGCTGGCGCTTTTCAAATCCATGGGACTCAAGCTCGTACACCGCGAGGATTTCAGGACCCTGCTTTTTTTCCGGCAGGTGATCTATGTGTTGGATTTGGAGGCCTGAGCAGCCGGGTTATTGTTTCACGACCTTGGTGGTCCATCGCTGGTCGCCGGCACGCAGCGCGACGAAGTACATGCCGCTCGACAGCCCGGGCAAGTTCAAGGTGTACAGGCCGTTGACGGCATCAAATGTGCCACTGCGCAGGGAGCGGCCGCTGGCGTCCAATAGCTGAAATTCCACCCGTGCATTTCCCAGGCCCAGCACCTCGATCTGCAAGCTCTGGTCAAATGGATTGGGCCAGCAGCGGGCACCCGGCAGGCCAGGCCCAGTGGTCCCGACGACTGAGACGTTTACGCCTTGGCAGGTGGTGTCTGCTCCGCAGTCACCCATCGCGACGAGACAGACGTTGTAGACGCCCATCTGGGCATAGGCATGGGAGGGGTTTTGCAGGGCACTCGCATTTCCATCGCCAAAATCCCAATGCCAGGCGGTTGTATACTGGCTCATGTCTTGGAAATTGATGGAGAAGCCCACCGGCGCAAATGAAAACACAGCAAAGGGAGGGCGGCTCACCGTCACCACGATGGAATCGATCGCATGGCAATTGCCGTCTGTTACCGACCAAAACAAGTGGTATTGGCCTGGTTGCAAGCCAGATGCTACGGTAACGGGAACGGCAGTATTGCCAAATGCAACGGTGTTGGGTACCGCCCACCACAGGCCCTGCCCCGACCCCAGCGGCGAGCCCACAAGTTGCAAATCGGAACTGCAGGCGACGGTGTCGGCACCTGCGTCGATGAAGGCTGTGCTGCTCACGACGACCCTGAGCGTATCCACGTTGCTGCATTGGCCATCAAATACGACCCATCCGAGCAAGTTGGGGCCTTGTTGCAAGCCGGTGACCCATGTCGTGTTGATGTTGGGGTTTTGGATGCTGCCGTTTCCAGCGATCCAAGCCCAGTGACCAGTGCCCTGGGTCGGCAATTGCGCTTGCAAAAGGAGGCTTCGGTCGCAGATGGACGTATCGTTTCCTGCCACCGAGGGTGGGGCTGGTTGAAGAAATGAGACAAAGACGGTGTCGTAAAACACGCAACCTGCAGAGTCGGTGACGATCACCGAATAGTAGCCAGATGTGAGGCCATTGAGGTCCTCCACCATGTCTCCCGTGCTCCAAAGGAAGGAATAGCCACCGACTCCACCGGTGACATGTAGGTCGATGGAGCCATCTGCCGTGCCTGGGCAGGACTCGGGGACCACCTGCACGGCTGCCTGTATGAGCGTGGGACCACCAATCGTCACGGTTTGCACGATGTTGTAACCATAGCGGTCACTGATCGTGACGGTATAGTTGCCGGGCAATTGTGTGGTGACGGTCGCCGTGGTCTGCCCAGACGACCAGGCATAGGTATAAGGCGCGGTTCCGCCCGATGGCGTGACCGTTGCCTGCCCATTGTGGGCGTTCCCACAAGTCGCTGGCGCGGTCACCGTTGTGGCTGTGATCGGCATGGGAAAGGGAAATGGCACCCTGAATACAAAGAGGCCATTGTGTACATCCGATCCCAAGACCGTGCCCGAGGGCAAAAAAGGATAGGTGCCCCAGGCACCATACCAATCCAGGTAATTGGTGTTGAGGGGATAGGTGTCGTAGCCGGCCACATGGACGGGGGCGGTGCGGTTGGAGATGTCAAACATCTGGACGCCGTCGTGGTAGTAGGCGATGACCGCATAGTTGCCGATCACAAGCGGATTGTGCGGAATGCTAGCCGTGTCGGCCGGGCCGAGCAGCGCAGAGCGAAACATCGAGGCGATGTTGAGATTCCCAAAATTGCGCACGTCCACCACTTTGCAACTTTTGTCGCGGGTCTCGTCGCACATCACGAGGTATTCGCCATCCTCTGTGAGCCAATTGCTGTGGTTGTAGCCCTGTTGGGGATAGTTGACCAGTTGGGCGAGCATGACGGGGGCTGTGGGAATGGAAAAATCCATGATGCGAAAGCCGTCGTAACCATTGTTCATGTAGGCGGTGTCGCCGCGCACCGACAGGTCGTGGGTATAGCTGCCATTGTTCACGGATGCCAGCAGGATCGGCACCTCGGGATTGGTCGCGATGTTGAGGACGATGATGCCATTGGGCTGCGTGTTGGCGCCGGCGACATAGAGCCGCCCCGCCGTTGTATCGATGAATACATTGTGGGCGCGCTCAAAAAACTGGTTGCTGTTGAAGGCCAGATGGACCGAGTCGGGCAAATAGCTGAGGTCGATGATTTGCAGGGTGGAGGTTCCTTCATCCGCCACGCCATAGCAATAGTGGCCGTAGGTCTTGAAATCACGGTGAATGCATTGGCCAAATGTGCCTGCCACGCTGTCGCGCACGACAGGAGCCGTGGGGATGGTCACCTCGATGAAATACGTCCATCCCATCGAGCCCAGGATCGCATATTCCCTGCCATTGCCATCGTGCCAACCAAACACTTCATTGTAGACCAGATTGTAATAGATGGGGAGGTTGTTGTTGTCCCAATTGGAGAGCAAGGTCAAGTTGTTCCCCACCTGCGCCCTCCCGGCCATCCATCCAGTCACCATCAACAATGCAAGCAGCAAAAATCGTGAAGCAAATTCTCTCACAGGCAAAACGTTTACAATCACAAATTACACAAGAAATCGGGCAATTGGAAACAGCGGGGCCATTGCGGCGGTGCAATCGCATGAAAAACGCTACCCAATGCAGGTTTCCACAAAAGAATTCCGACCTTGTATGTAACCGACCGCCGACTCAGGTAGTCTAAAGTGGAAATGCAGGTTCCCAACGAGGCATATCATATCGAGCGGGTGCTCAAAGGCGACACCAACGCCTACGCCCTACTCGTGGAGTACTACAAGGATCTTGTATTCACGATCTGTTTCCGTATCACGAAAAATGCGGAGGACGCCGAGGAATGCGCCCAAGACACGTTCTTGAAGGCTTTCAAGAGTCTGGAGAGCTTTAGGCAAGAGGCCAAATTTTCGACTTGGCTGTTTCGCATCGCCTACAACAGTGCGATTTCCAAGCAGCGCAAGTTGAAACACGAGTTTCAAAGCACCGACGAACGGCAAGTGCAGAACGTGAGTTTTGACGATACCGAAAGCGGCTTGAATCAACTGGGCCTCGATCAACGTAAGCACTATATCCAGGCTGCGCTCGCCCAGCTCTCGGCAGAGGACGCCAACTTGGTGACGCTGTACTACTACAATGAACTCAGCCTAGCTGAAATTCATGAGGTGACAGGCATTGAGGTTTCTAACATTAAGGTTAAATTGCACAGAGCACGCAAGAAACTTCAGGATATCTTGCAGCACCTTCTCAAGGATGAATTGGAGGAAATTTTATGAAAGAGGAAAAAGACCAGTTTGACGAGATGCTACGGGACCTGATGAAGGAGTCTGGTCTGGAGCAAGCCCCGTCTGGCTTTACCCAGGCAGTGATGGGGCAGATTACTGCACAGGTGGCTACTGCAAAACGCATTCACAAACCGCTCGTCCCCAGATTTGCCTGGATCGGAGCCGCTGCGAGCCTTGTGGCCGTGGTATTGGTATCGTTTTTCTTTGGCAAGCCCAGCTCAAGCCCACTTCACGGCCAAGCACAAGTCGAGCAGGCGGTCAGCTCCACCGCTGGTTTTTTTGAGAATCTCCAA
>JANMIM010001124.1:0-14270 GCA_031375795.1 Bacteroidota bacterium | reverse complement strand
CTGAGACCACCATCAGGTCGGTCCCTGCGCCATTGGCGATGTTGTTACTGCTGCCATTGCGGCAGCAAGAGCTCCAATTGAGTGTGTATTTGCTGCAATTGACGCCCGTGAAGTTGTAGTCTCGCACGAAGTGGTAGTCCCTGATACCTGCATAGGGCCCGCCAGCGCATTGGGTAGGGTATTGGGGTGAAAAGAAAGTCGCCTCATTCGAGCTGAGGAGTGTCCAGGCAGTGGCTGTCGGTGCCGTGCAGCCGCCACCCACTCCGGTTACCCCAAAACTGACTGGCGTTGTAGGTGCAATTCCTTGGCAATCAATGAACTCGTGCAGGTGCACTCGATAGATATTGCCGCCCAGGCATTCGTAGGTGATCGTAGAACCCGTGAGGTGGCTCGCCTTCAGGGGGCGGGCACAAAATAAAACGAAGGCAAGGAGCAGGGCGATGTGGATTTTGTAACGCATGTGTTTGGTGTAAAACAGAATTCTTGAACCAGTATTTTCAGTGTTGATAAGCATATCTCATTGCCGTCGCCATTAGTGGCAGAGGCATGATACAAATATGAAGGGAACTACATGCACGCAAAAGAACATTTTGAATGATTTGTCGCCTCTTTATTTTTGGTATTTGTTGGGAAATTGTATATTTTGAATAATAAAGTGCTATTTTCCCAGTCAGTATCTGAGATTTGTCGAAATGAAAGATTCCAAGCTGAGTGAAATGTTGGCGCTGATGGACCGAAAAGAAGGGGGGAGATTCCTCAAATTTGTCGCATCCCCCTACCACAACGCAAACAAAGGGCTTTTGGACTTCGCGGAGGTTTCCCTCGACGGTGGGCATTTGCTTGAAAAACAGGCAGTTTGGTCCCTGTTGTTCCCTCATAAACCTTATGACGATCTCGTATTCCGCCGATTGATGTCGGACTTGCTGGCGCTTGCGGAGAAATTTTTGGCTGTGGAACAATTTTCCAGCTCCTCGGCCCAGCAGCAAGTGCAGCTGCTCAAAGCCCTGCGCGACCGCGAGGCCACGGGCCTCTATGAGTTTTTTTACCGCAAAAGCATACGCAGCTCGCCGACCGATCACAATCTCCTCAATTCCTCCGCTCTCCTTGATGCCTACCTGCTTCAATCCGAGCGGAATGCATGGCTCGAGCGCAGCGCCAACCGCAGCGGCATCACCAACCTCGATGCCTCGGTCGCGAGCCTGGACCGCTTTTACCTCTTCAACAAACTCAAATACGCCTGCACCCTCCTCAACAACCGCAACGTGATGGGCGGCGAATTTCAGGACCCCTTCCTCGAAGGTCTCCTCAAGCAATTGCCGACGAGCCACTACGCCGATGACCCCGCCATCGCAATCTACTTCAGCATCTATCAGCTCTTTCGCCGCCCCGAGGAGCCGCAGCATTACCCCGTCTTGCGCAAGATGCTGTCGCAGTTCGCGCTCGCCTTCACGCTCGACGAGGCGCGCCACCTCTATGCCTTCGCGATGAACCACTGCATCGGCCGCATCAATGCCGGCGAGGGCGACTTCCTCCGCGAGATCTTTGGCCTCTACCAGGAAGCCCTTGAGCGGCAAATCCTCCTCGAAGGCGACAGCCTGAGCCCCTGGGACTACAAAAACATCGTCGTGGCCGGCCTGCGCCTATCCGAATTCGATTGGGTCGAGCAATTCATCCGCGACTACAAGGAGAAGATCGCCGCCGAGCACCGCGAGAACGCATTTACCTACAACCTCGCCAAGCTGCACTTCTACAAAAAGCATTACAGCGAGGTGCTCAAGCTCCTGCAGCAATTGGAGTACGAGGACGTGTTCTACAACCTCGACGCCAAGGTCATGCTTCTCAAGATCTACTATGAACTCCACGAGATCGACGCCCTCGACAGCCTGATCGAGAGTTTCCGCACCTTCCTGCGCCGCAACAAACTCATCTCTGAGGGACACCGCACCAATTACCTCAACCTGATCCTCTTCGTGAAAAAACTCAGCCGCGTGCGCTACGGCGACCACAAGCGCCGCGCCAAGATCCGCGCCGACTTTGAAGCGACCCGGCAGATCGCCGATGCAGATTGGTTGCGGGAGAAGATGGGGGAGTGAACATGCAGGATCCCAAGACTGTTGGCGGTCCATCGTGATTCTGGAACAGGATCCCTTAGCAATTGGACTTTGCATTCCTTATTTTTGATGCTATGAAACTCACTGCGCAAGCAGAAAAGTTGAGATCCGAGTTGATTGGGCGGCTTCAATCGGTCGAAAGTCCCGACTTGTTGCAAGAGGTAAGAGAAATCCTCGATAGGAACCAACCCCAAAGGATTTTTGGGATGAGCTATCCGCAAAACAGCAGTCCATCGTGAAAAAAGGGTAGTGTCTCAGTTTTAATTTCTCACATCGTCTCAAAAATAAATTCGGGAAGTTTCCATTTATGGAAACTTTTATAGAAATTTGTAGTATGCTATGAAAAAGTTTGAAGTTCAATTTTTGGATGATGCGGTCGACTTTTTGGAAACCCTCAATGAAAAGGTGCGAACGAAGATTCTTTAAAATATTGATCGAAGTACTTTACTGAATGATCCCAAACTGTTCAAGAAACTGGATGGGGAAATATGGGAATTTAGAACTGTATTTGACGGAATTCAATACCGGTTTCTTGCCTTTTGGGACAAGAGAAATAACCAGAATACGCTGGTAATCGCAACCCACGGGTTCAAGAAAAAAGTAGACAAGGTTCCCAAAAATGAAATTGCACATGCTAAGGAGCTCATGAAAAAATATTATCAATTATGAAAACACATTCTCTGGAATCATTAAAGGACAAGTATATCGGCGCAGAAGGTACGCCCTCCCGACAAGCTTATGAATTCGAATTGCGGATGGATGTAATGGGGCAGGCGATCAAGGAACTAAGGCTTGCGAAAGGTCTGACGCAAGAACAGTTGGGTGGGCTTGTTGGTGTGCAGAAAGCACAAATATCCAAACTGGAAACGTCTGCCAAGAATGCCACCCTAGCCACATTGGCTAAGGTTTTTCATGCCATGGCTTCTGATATCTATTTTACAGTGAAGAATACGGGTGAGGTGTTGACATTTGAGTAGTTTTCCAGCGTTTCCCCAAAGTCCTCCATCCCATTCAGCTCGCCCAAGTGCGCCATCAGCTCGTTTTGGGTCATGCCGGCAGTCATCAGATTGGAATCAAAAAGTCAATAGCATTGTCAGGAAAAGCACCATTCATCCTTCATGCCTTCGGTAGTCCCCCTCCCGAAGTAGCCGACGCCTGCATGGCCCCATTGCCAATGCGCTTTGTCGTCTGAATCGATTTGAAATGCAAATTCTGGTTTTGCAGGATGCCTGTTCCAAGGAGCCCAATACACCTCGCCCTGGATCAGTGTAGGCCAGCCTCCGATCTTATGTCCGGGTGAGTTTTCAAACAAGTCGTAGTATTCGTCATCAAGTTCAGAGGGCAAAGAAAAGGGCACATCTTCCCAGCAGGGGAAATCCTCTGGCTCATAAATTTCCCGCAGTTGAAATGGCTTGATCCTTGAGGAGGAACCCATTTGGGCGATTTCAACCAAGCCATCCAAACTTTTGTAGGCACGCAAACACCATGTCGTACCATTGGCTTCATCATCGCTAGCAATCCGCTCACTGTCGACAAAAATGGTAATGAAGGCAATATCGCTCAAGATTTTTGGCTTGAAAGCGACGGTACTCAAATTCAATTGACAAAGTGGAATCATCGCTTTTCCATTGCTGATCGGCCATGATTCCTCTCGCTTTCCGATCTGAACTTTTCCAATCCATGAAGCAAACGGATCATCGACTGGACGGAATCCACCAGTTTCGAAAATCGTGGCTGGCCGTGCCAAGGCAATACGCAATTCTTCTTTCTTCATTTTTGAATTCGCGGGGAAGAAGTTGATGAGAAAATAATCAATCAAACATCCCAGTAAAACATCCGCATCCCATTCACCACCAATTGTGTCTTGTCGATCGGTGGGTCGTCCTGCAACTTGGAATTGGCTTCATAGTCAAAATCAATGAAGACGCCACTCGGAAACACAATGCGCCAGCCGGAAATGTCGACGAAAACCTCTTCATGCGCAATGCCTTCCGCACGAAGCAATTCAAGAACCTGGAAATAGAATATGTCCTTGCCGGGTTGCAGAAACCAATGGTCGATGCAGAAACTGTTGTTTTCAAAGCAGATATCTAGCCGATGACTTTCGACCATTGTGCGGCGACCTCTCATGGGTACCAGGCTCAGGTGGTCGTTTTGGATGCCAAGAATCTTCCCATTGTCTGCCCAACAAAAGAATTCATACCAACTGTAATGCACATCCAGCGTTTCCCCAAAATCCACAATCCCATCGGGCTCGCCCAGGTGCGCAATCAACTCGTCCTTGGTCATGCCCAAGGTCACCGGGCCGAAATGGCCCGTAAGCGCGAAGTCTTTGAGTGAAACGACAATCATCGGTTCAAAAATAAGAAAGAATCCGCAAGGCCGCGTCCAATCACACAATTACAGCGTATTCATCGTTGTTTTTGAACCAACCAGCATCAAAACAAAGCCGTTCAGCCTCCGATTCGCAGCAGCCACGTTGCAATTTTTACCTTCGCACCGCAATAAGTTACGAACCCATGAACCAAATCTACAAATACCCCCGGACCCATCACCTGCGTGGCTCGCGTTTGCAGCCGGGCGATGAGGATTTGGCGGCTGTGCCATTCCAGAAAATTGCAGGAAGGCACATCGTGGTCGAAGAAAAATTTGACGGCGCCAATTGTGGGATCAGCTTCACGCACGATGGACGATTGCTGCTGCAAAGCCGTGGGCATTACCTTACAGGCGGGCCACGCGAGCGACAATTTGACCTGTTCAAGACGTGGGCGAATATGTATTCCGGGCCATTTCACAAGGTGCTCGGGGAGCGCTATGTGATGTATGGCGAGTGGCTGCATGCCAAGCACACCGTCTTTTACAACGCCCTGCGCCATTATTTCCTCGAATTTGACATCCTCGACCTCGAGAAGATGGAGTTCCTGAGCACGGTGCGCAGACAGGAATTGTTGCGCCCCCTGCCGATGGTGCAATCCATGCCAGTCTTGCACCAAGGTCCCTTGCAAAAGATGGAGCAGCTCACGAAATTGATCGTGGATTCAGAGGCCATCGTCGGCGACCATATGCAGCAATTGCACGGCCTCGCCGAGGCAGCTGGATTGCGGGCCGATCAGGTTGTGAATGAGACACTTGAAGGGCGCACGATGGAGGGATTGTACGTGAAAGTCGAGGAAAACGGCGTCGTGACCGAACGCTACAAATTTGTGCGTTTGGGATTTTTTCAAGCACTCATGGGCAGCGATAGCCACTGGATGGATCGGCCCATCATCCCCAATCAATTGGCGGCAGGAGTGGACATATTTGGAGGATAATACAATGGAAAATACTTGGACATACCCGCTCTGCCCCGCACCTGGGAAGCCGCTCGATTGGGAGGCTTTGAATGCCCTCCCATGGGTGCGTACTATGCGTGGCGTGCCGCAATCGCCCGTGCACCATGCCGAGGGCGACGTGTGGATACACACGCGCATGGTGATGGAGGCACTCTTGCAATTGCCCGAATATCAGGCACTCTCGCCGCGCAAGCGCTCGATCTTGTTTTTGGCTTGCTTGGCACATGATATTTCGAAACCAGAGTGTACTTACACCGACGACGAGGGGAATATTGTGTCTCCGCGCCATGCGGTCAAGGGGCGTATATTGTGGCGTGGGCAAGCCCATCAAGGCTTCCCGACAGGCGTGCCCTTTGCGGTGCGCGAGGAGGTCGCGCACTTGGTGCGCTACCATGGATTGCCGCTGTGGTTTCTCCAAAAGCCAGATGCGCAGATGCTCGTCGTCAAAGCCAGCCATCTTTTTGACCTGAAAATGCTGGCCCTGCTCGCAGAGGCCGATGTGCGTGGACGCACCTGCCACGACCAAGCGGAATTGCTCTACCGCATCGATTTGTTTCGGGAATATTGCAAGGAGCAGGGTGTGTGGGAAGGCCCGTGGCCCTTCAAAGATAGCCACGCGCGTTTCCAATATTTCCTCAATCCCGACAATGGCCTCTATTACGAACCCTTTGACGAGTACCGTGGCACCGCAATCTTGATGTCGGGCCTGCCGGGCTCTGGCAAGGACACCTGGATCGCCAAAAATCACCCGGATTGGCCCGTGGTTTCCTTGGATGATTTACGCTCCGAATTCGACATTTCGCCCAAGGACAAGCAAGGATTCATCATCAATACCGCCAAGGAGCGGGCCAAGGAACACTTGCGCCGAGGTGAGAATTTCATCTGGAACGGGACGAATATTATCCCAGCGATCCGTGGGCCATTGATTGCGATGTTTCAGGAATACAAAGCTCGCACCCGCATCGTGCATGTCGAGGTCCCCTACAAGCGCATGATCAGCCAAAACGCCGCCCGCACGGCCAAAGTCCCCGACAATATTATGGTAAAGATGCTGCACAAATGGGAGGTGCCAGAGATTTGGGAAGCGCCAGATGTGGAGTATGTGGTCGTGGAGTGAGGGAATGCGTGTCATGCGAGATGGTTGTCATTTTCATGCACAAAAGCATTGAAGGCACGATCACGCCGATGCTGCGCAATTCCTAATTCTTCATCTTGACGAAGAATGTTCCCTCCTGGTAGTTGAGCCACAAACCACCGGGAACCTCCGCATACAAGTATTGCGACGGCTGGAGATCGCTTTTGAACCGCACACCATTGTCGAGTTCGAAATAGTAAGTGTAATGCGAATAGCCGAAGCGGCCACTGCCTCTCGAGATGCCACTAGGGGCATCAAATGTGCGCACTTCTTGCATTGGTTTGAGAAAATTGAGCCTCGAGGGATGACCAAATGCGATGAGCCGCCTTTGATCGATCGCAATATAGGCGCATCTGTTGTAGAGAACTTCATCAGGGGGGCTGTCTGTCAAACCATAATGTTGCATCAATTGTGCACGAAGAGAATCTCTTTTTTGTATTGCCACCATCCCATCAATGTGGGCCCAGAGCGTGTCAAAAAAACGCGATAGGGTATCCTCCAAAAATATCATCTCGATAGGGCGCACAGGCTTGAAATTGGGGTAGGGGAAGAATTTTTGATCCAAATAGATATTCCCTAGCGAATCCATGTAGTAGTCGCTGTCCCGTTACACACTGTATTCAAAATGAACCTTGCCGTCAAGCGAATACAACTTGTAGCGTACGGAATCGTTGTACAATTCTTGAGTTTCCCAAATACGGTCGTCTTGCAGCAGAGATATGATGGTGGTAAATGTGGGCCTCATTGGCACAAATACCATTGTGTCTTTGAGCAATTCATCGATCACTGGCACTTCGGGATGGGTATCTTTGTATCCAAACGGATTGCAGCCACACAGAAGTGTTGCCAGGAGCACAAAACTGGTACAAGCAAGAAAGCGTTGCCAAGTCATATCCCTTTTCATGGCGGTATTTTTGTTCGAATTTGAATTTTGGTGCAAGGGGTGAAGAGTGAGATATGTTTGGGGTGAAATGTACTGAGAATATAGGCTTGAATCAAGTATTTTCAACCAAGGAAATCTGGAGGTAGGACTGCCAGCCGCAGGCTTGTCTGCCATAAATCAGCTTGCAATTTTGCATCGCAAGATTGTGCCGAAGGCTCTATCCTATGCTCGCGGTCATAATAGGCACCGCTGATGCCCGCGTAGCGCCCATGCGTCATGAGGCTCGCCAAGATGGCTCCTGCATGCTCGGGCGTATCGACAGCCCCACGCACAAAAATCGGGAGTAAATATTTCAAGAAAAGGCGACGCAAGGCGTGCTGATTGAGCCCGCCAAGGCCAGTGTCGGGCATCAGGCCGGGATTGTAGGCATTTACTGAAATGTGTGGGCGACCAGTTTTTTGCAGTCGCTCCGCTAGCGCATGGGCATACAGCAACAGGCACAATTTGCTGGTCGCATAGCGGCGTGAGGCAATGTCGGGTACTTGCTCTTCCCCTGCGGGCGGATATGCCAATGCTTGCGCACTTGTGTAGCGAGGGAGAAAAGACTTCATCTTGCCGTCGTTGCGGTGCAATTCACTGCTCACAACGACGATGCGTGCTGGAGATTGCAATTGGTCGAGCAGCGAATTCACCAACAAAAAATGCCCGAGGTAATTGATGCCAAACGTAATCTCGATGCCGTCTTGCGTGCGCAAGGGCTCATCGATACGCGACATGCCCGCGTTGCACACGATGCCATGCAAGGGCGCGAAATCGCCAACGCGAAATGCAGCGACAAACTCCCTGACGGCATTCAGCGAAGCCAAATCAAGCGGCAAAGTTCGAACCTCCGGATTCCCCGTTTCCCGAATGATCTGCGCAACGGCGGCCTGTGCTTTTTGTGCATTGCGGCAAGCGAGTATCACCTGCCATTCGCGCCCAGCGGCTGCAATATGCTTGGCGCATTCGAAGCCGAGACCCGTGTTGCCACCCGTCACGATGACGCTTTTCAAGCCCTGAGATCCGCCATTCTCCATCTGCGTTCAATTCAACTTGTAATACGCCGCATTCAAGGCCGTCGCAAAACTCACCCATAGCAGGTAGGGAATGTTGATGTAGGCCGCCACGGGCCGCACTTGGTAAAATGCAATCAACATGACCACGATCGCGATCCACATCGCAATGATCTCCGTGAGTGCCCAGCCCAATTCCTTGAAATGGAAAAACAAGAAGCTCCAGGCAAAATTGAGCACCAATTGCAATCCAAAGATCAACATCGCAATATCCCTCGCCCTGCCCGGCTCGGTATTCCACACCAGAAACAATGAAATTCCCATGAGCACATACAGCAGCGTCCACATCGGCCCAAAGACCCAGTTGGGTGGATTGAAGCTCGGCGCGGTGAGGGTGGTGTACCAAGTCGGGATCGCCTTGGCGGTAAATGCACCTGCGACACCGCCGACCACCAAGGGCACTGCGATGGAGATGATGAGCTTGACAAGTGGAGGAAGCGTCATTGGAGCCGATAGATATTGCTTGCTGAAAATGCAGCAATGCAAACTTACCTCGATTCCGATGCGCGAGGCCTGATTTTCATCATGTCCCGTCCATCTTCCAGAAAACTCAGTTGCGCAGGACCTTCAGGACGGAAACCTGTGTACCTGCTTGCCGCAATGCGGCAAAATACACGCCTGCAGGCCACTCAGCGGCAATCTCAATTTCTCCCGAGATTTCAGTCAGCGGGTATGTGCCCATAACCCTGCCTGCAAGGTCTGAAACGACGATTTCGGCAGGATCGGGCAGCTCCAATGCATAGCGCAGATACAGCTCCTTTGAAAAGGGCACGGGCCAAGCCTCGAGGGCTTTTGTGGGGAGGGTTGCCCCTGGACCATCTTGCAGCGCGCCGAGGTCCACGGCTTCAAAGGCATCAAAGCCCGCTTCGACCGTGCTGCCGGTAAAGACAGGATTGTTGGCGACGACGATGAGGCGCATGGTGCTTGTGAGCTGGATCAAGCCGCCGATGCTTACTGAGTCTGCACGCCAGTTTGGCGAATTGATGTTGCGTCTGAACCAAACAAGTTCAGTGGTGCTGCCATTGTCGATGTAGACTACCAAGGAGTCGTTGTACCCTGTGCCTCCATTCCCAGCAATGCTCACGAACCAAAATCGCCAACGAAACATCGGGTTGACCCAGCCCGACAGGTCCATGACCGGGCTCGTGATCACCGTGCGGGAATCCACGTCGTCGTCGTTCATGATTACGCCTGCGTTGCCCGTCACGTAGCACTTATCTCCATAATCGGCGGCATAGTCGTGGTAGGGCGCGCAGGCATTGGGGGAAAAATTGTTTGGGGTACCATTTGGGACATCGCGTTCCCAGCGGCCCTCCCCAAAATTCCCCTGCGCGGTCCATCCCAGGTCTTGCGCAAAGTCATCCTCAAAGCCAGGCTGCAACACAATTGTCAGGCTATTGTTGAGCGAGTCGATCGCGGTCGTGAGATGGGCTTGTCTATGACCCCATCTCCAGGCACCGAAATCGTAGGTCTCCTGAAAGATGCCAGGATCGGAGACATCACCGCTGAGATTGGTTTGGTAGACTTGCCGAAACGTGCCCGAATGGACCTCCACCAAGGCATTCGCGATCGGCAGGCCGGTGACGGCTTCTTGCACGTGTACCTGCAAGCCCACGACCGGGAGGGGCTGCATCTGCGGACTCCAGATGATATTTTGTCCGGGAATCATCCATACAGTGGTGTCTTTGGGGTAATAACCGTATGCCGCAGCGGTGATTTGATACTGCGCGGAATCCAGTAGCCCCATGGCATAGTAGCCCGACGCGTTGGTCACTGTTTGTTCGGTAGTGCCAGTGATCGCCATTTGTGCCTGGACAATGGGGCTGCCCGTGATCGCATTGGTCGGGGTGCCCTCCACAAAGGCTGCATGCACATATTCAGGTTGCAGGACAAACAGGCCCTCGGTGATGTCACTCACCAAGATCAGGCCCGAGGGCAGGTAGGGATAGGCGGCCCAGGCTCCGGCCAGAGCGCTGATCGGCAATGGATAGGTGTCATACCAGCCCACCTCCACCATGGCCGATGGGTGACTCACATCCAGGATCGTCACGCCGAGTTCATAATAGGAGTTGATCAGGAAGCCGTCGAGGAAGTATTGGTTGTGCGGGGAGACCATGTCTTGGTTGCGCGGGCTCTGGTATTCATCGAGGAATATGGGATTGGTGGGATTGCTGACATCCCAAGCCTTGTAATAGGCATCGTGGATCTCGTCTGCCGTGTAGAGTATGTCGCCAGTATCGTCGAGCCAGCAGGTGTGCGTCGCCCCATTGGGGTAGAGGCCCGCGCCGACCACGACGGGGGCAGCCTTGTTGGTCACATCGATGATCGAAAACCTGGAGACACTGATGCCTGCCGCATACACAAGGTTGTCGCGCACATAACTATCGTGGACATAGTGCCCGTCCCATCCACCCACGATCGCCGGCCGCCACGGGTCTGTGTGGACGTCCAGTATGAGCATGCCGCCATTCAGCGTGTCGGGGCCATTCACATAAGCATAGCCAAACTCGTCGATGGTGACCGTGTGCGCACTTCCCATGCCCCACATCACCGTGTCGCGAAAGGTCACGCTGCTGGGCAATTGGCTGAGGTCGATGATGCGCAGGCCGGCTTGCGCCTCGGTGCTCACGTAGGCATACGGGCCATAGGTGGCAAAGTCGCGCCACGTGGAGCCGTCGCCGGGCAGGAAAAATACCTCAGTCGGCTGAGATGGATCGGTGAGGCTCACGATGGAAACCCCCATGGAGGTGCCGACCAGTGCATACTCATTGCCGAGACTGTCCACATAGCCCCAGACATCGTTGAGGTAGGAAGTCGGATAGGAGAGGTGCCCCACCTTGGAGACATGGAATGAATCGAGTTGGGCGGTGGCCCAGCCCTGAAGTCCCAGCACGAGGACCAAGGCGACAAGCACGGTTTTTAATTTCATATCTTCGAGCGAGACGGATGCTCCCCGTGACAGGGAGGGTTCAACAATGGAATACCTATGCAACAACGGAGCAATGACGGAGGCAAGATCAGTGGATTCCGCGTAGGGAACAAAACGATTTCTCCGTATCGATTACACGGTTTGCGATGACGAGGTTTGATCCAGTGGGCCTGATCGGCGGCTTGCAACTGGAGGCGGATCATTTTTTCGTATGACTATCCGGAACTTTGCCA
Source organism: Bacteroidota bacterium (assembly GCA_031375795.1). GTDB lineage: Bacteria > Bacteroidota > Bacteroidia > J057 > JADKCL01 > JADKCL01. The sequence continues at coordinate 2,535 of JANMIM010001124.1, read as the reverse complement.
GTAAACCGTGTTGCCTAAGGGTCGCCTGTTGCGGATGACAACGCAGTTGTGATGTTTGGCGTCTTCGACGCATTTTCACGGCCCTTGGCCGTCATGCGCCACGGTGCACCTTTAGGCAACCATACAGAATTGCTGGCATCCGGAGCAATTGGAAACCAAGTCCTCCTTGAAAAAGACCTTTACCGGTAATCATCCGGATAGTCATTTTTTTTGGGGATCAATCCGCTTTCCCGCAAGATCCGCCGCATCTCCATCTCAAACGAAAAACTCTGCTTGAATCCGGGATCCATCCAATCGAGGTTTTCCATGACCACGAGGCTGATCTTGCTGTCGGGATAATAAAAATTCACCGAGACGAAGCCGGGGAAATAGCCGCCGTGGCTGATCTCATAGAGGCTGTCATTCCGCGTGGTCTGTACACCATAGCCATAGCCGACCTCCCCAAAGATCGGATGTGGGCGCACCGAGGAGGGGGTGACCATGGATTGCAAAAGATTGTCGTTGAGGAGCTTGTGATGGATGTGCAGGCATTCATTCCAGCGCACGATGTCCCCTGGCGTCGAGATCAGCAACGCAGCCGGCACGGGCCAACCGGTAGACGAAGTCGTGTCGACGGCAACGCTGCCGTCTGGGCGGCGTGAAAATCCCTGTGGACGGTGTTGGGTCCGCAGGTGGCTGGGTGTGGTGGAATGCTTCATGCCGCAGCGCTTGAAAAGTGCCACGGCCAAATCCTCGTAAGGTTTGCCGGTGACCTTGGCGAGGACCTCTCCGAGCAAGCCATAGCCTTGGTTGGAGTAGGCAAACTTGCTGCCGGGCCGGAAGGCGAGCGGTTTGTCGCGGCCTTGAAACCCCGAGGTATGGTTGAGCAAGTGGTGGATGGTCACGCTGTCTGCCCAGGGCTGGGACAGCTCGGGCAGGTAGCGGCTCAGGGGAGCGTCCAGGCTCAGCAAGTTGTTTTGGTAGGCGCGCAGCACGAGCACGGCCGTGACCTGCTTGCTCACCGAGCCGATCACAAACTGGGGATGGGCGGCAAAGGGCGTCTTGCGGAGCATGTCGCCATGGCCCAGGCGGCGGGAATAGATGGACTTGCCGTCTTGGCTGATTTCGACCTGCCCGTTGAACGGACGCAAGGAGGAGCTGGCTAGCAAGGAATCGAGCCGTGCCGAGAGTGCAAGTTGCGGGTCCTGCGCGGCCACTTGGCTGCGCAAAACGAGGATCAGCAACACCGCGATGGTCGGCAGGCGGAGCAATGCGCTTGGTGGGGGAGTTTTCATGGATCGGCGATCGGTGGCCCACGAAAGTCGGGAAGAAATGCCTGTCGTGCAAGGGTGGCCCAAAAAGGCAAACCCATGCTAGCGCCGAGGGTGGTCACGGGGCCTTCTAAAAATGAAGATCGGCCCTCGATGATTTTGCCATCCGCTCAGATTTTGGTAGAATGCATCCGATTTGGAAATGGGTACTGAGCATTTGGGAAATTCAGCCAATAACAAGGTTGCTTTTGAGGCGCTGTTTCGAAAGTTGCAGCCGGGCTTGGTGCGCTTTGCATTCATTCACCTGCGCGACCAAGAGGATGCCCGCGAGGTCGTGCAAGAGGTGTTCATCAATGTCTGGGACAAGCGCGACCAATTGGATTTTGCAGAGGAGCTGAAGTATTACCTGTTTCGCTCGGTGAAAAATGGTTGCTTGAACCTGATCAAGAAACGCCGCCTCGACACGGTGTCCTTGGAGGAAGGCATGACCGCCGCCGAGGAGCAGTCCCAAGACGAGTCAGACACGCAGCGACGGTTCAAGTCGGTGATGGCGCAAGTGAACCAATTGCCTGAGATGTGCCGCGAGATTTTCCTCATGAGCCGCATGGAGGGCCTGAGCCACAAGGAGATCGCCGAGATCCTGGAGATCGCCCCCAAGACGGTGGAAAATCAGATCGGGATTGGTCTCAAGAAGATCAGGGAAGGGCTGGGGGTCGGAACATGAAAGAAAAAGCGAATTTTTTTGATTTTCCTTTGGGGGATGACCGAAGTCTAGCTGTACTGAAGGGGAATGAATGATACACGTCTATATTACCTTGTGGAGCTTGCCGTCAGCGGCCTTCTCGACGATGCCGAACAGGCAGAGCTCAATGCTTGGTTGTCCACATCGCCAGAAAACAAGGGCATTTACGAGGAAATTGTAGGGATTTTGGAGTTGAGTGGTGGCATGATGGCCGCCGTGGATCCCCAAACCGACGCCGAATGGGCACGGCTGAGCGCGGCGATGGCCGCCCCCGCCAAGCCCGTTACGACTGCCAAGCCCGTCGCCCCCGCCGCAAAAGTGATTCGTCCACCCTTCTGGTCTGCACCGCGAGTATGGTCTGCCGCCGCAGCGGTTGTGCTCCTTGGAGTGGTCGGCAGCTATTTTGCATTCTTCCAAGCCCCGACCCAGCCGCAAGAGGCCCAGCACTATGCGACGGCGCTCGGCGAAACCAAGGAGATACAGCTCGCCGACGGCTCGCACGTGCGCCTCAAGGGCGGCGTCGAGGGTCGAGCCGCCATTGAG
>JANMIM010001115.1:0-2946 GCA_031375795.1 Bacteroidota bacterium | reverse complement strand
GAGCACCGTGAGCGTGCTTTGGTAGAGCTTGACCTCCTCGAGGATGCGCTGCATGATGGCTTTTTTCTGGAAGCGCAGGTGGGGAAACTGCACCTTCATGTTGTTGAGCGAGCGCAGGGCCTCCAAGTGTACCTGCAGGTCCTCGTGGTCCAGCAGATCGAGCCTGCAATCCACCGCCATTTGGCTGTCGATGCGCTCAAAGACGGCAGGTACGACACGCACGACATCGACCTTGATCGCCGATTGTTTCACCAATTGGTTGATCGGCTCGACGATGCCCACGCCGAAGTGCAACAAAGCCTCACGGGCATGGGAAAACAGCCTCTCATCGGGCAGCATTTCCAGGAGCGGCGGCAGGAAGCTCAGGTGCAGGGTATTGCCCGCCGCCTCGATGGCCGTGGTGACGACCTCCAAGTCTGGATCGTGCATGGCACTCTCGATCACAAAAAAGAGCTTGATGGCCGCTGCGTGACCGATGGCCTTGAGCAGGTCGCTGCGCATCACCGTAAATTTCTCGGGATCTTCCTCCTGCGATATCTCCTCCAGGCGTTCGTAGAGCCGCTGCTCCATCCCAAAACGCGTCTTCATCCCCACGTTGTCGCGGGTCTCCTTGGCCAGGCCCACGAGCGCGGCCCCGCTCACGCGGTAGTCCTCGTCGCGCAGGTAGCGCTCCATGCGTAGGTAGCGGTCCTCATGGCTGTGCTCCAAAAGGTACTCAAACGCACCGATCTTCACCTTTTCGTCCTCGTCTTGGATCATCGGCTCGACCTCCTCGACCAATGGATCGCTCTTGTAGTAGTACAAGGATTTCAAAGCCTCGGCGCGCACTGCGGGGGAGGGGTGGTGCAGGAGGCTGCGAATGTGCCCAAACAATTTCTTGTCCTGGATTTCCCGCACCTTGCCGAGCACGAAGATGATTTGTCCTTCCTCCCCTGACTCCAAGACCCGCATCAAGCCGCCAAAGACCGACTCGTTGGTGGGGTCCACGACGACAGGCTTGGTGGACTCGGTATGCTCGCCGAGCCGCAGTTTGAAGGCCTTGATGTACTCCCTGCGAATGAGGAAGGCGAAATACATCCACAATCCGATCAAGGCGATGATCATGAGGCAAATCGCACGGGTGCTCATGTCGAGTCCGCTCACGATGAAAATCAGGATGAGGCCCGCAATCCCCGAGGCAAAGCAGTCGATGAAGACGTCGATGAAGGATTTCGTTCGATTCTTGATGTCCACGGGTATCGGCAGGGCGAGCAGCTCCGTGGCAGATTTGTTGATGGATTGTTTGAGGCTGCCGTCGGCGATGCGAATGAGCACCGCTGCCCACAACGCTGGAAACAGCAGCAGCAAGATGGCGCCGAGCAAGATGCCGGCCGGTAGCAGAAACAAGCTCGTGCCCACGCCAAACACACCCACCACGCGGTGGGTGATGAAGAGTTGCACAAGCAGCGAGATGATGCTGAGTGTCGACAGCCAGAAACCAAAAAACGAGGTCAGTTCCTCGGGGTCCTTGATCGATTCGTAGGCGACCGCCGTGTATTGGTATTCCACCAATTTGGCGACGATCACACTGATGCCGATGATGGCTGCCAGGTAGGTGAGGTGGCGCGAATGGAGGATGAGCAAGAGCGGATGGTCACGACCGCCGGCCCGTTTTTTCTGTTGGATGGCTCCCGAGGCTGGGTTCACATTGGTGCGCCAGATGGTCCTCGTGATGGGGATGCAGATCAGCAGCATGCCTGCCGCCACAAATATCAAGGATTCGCTGCTCCATACCGTCGCCAACGCCGAAGCCAGGTATCCGCCAAAGATGCCGCCTGCGATGGCCCCCGCGCCGATGAATCCAAACAGGCGCTTGGCTTCACGGGCATTGAACACGAGGTTGGCGAGGATCCAGAATTGGGAGGTGCAGAGCAGTGCAAAAATGGTCATCCAGATGTAAAACACGTAGACGGCCCAGCTCGTGGAGAAGTCAAACACGAGCAATGTCCCCAGGATGACCAGCATGGCGACCGAACCACCCAGTGTGCCGACGATGATCTTGTTGAAGGTCACCCGCGAGAGGATGCGGGTGTACACGGTCGAGACGATGGCGGCCGGGATGGCCGCCAGCACAAAGGCGAGGGGCAGGCTTTCCTTGCCATAGGTCGTTACAAAGAGCGCCTGAACGGTGGATTTGATGATGAGGAGCGTGGAAATGATCAGGAAAATATTCAGCTGCATCAACAAGGCACGCTTGATCTCGCCCTCGCGCAAGTCGAAGGTTTTTCGCAAGAAATAGCGGAATGCCTCTTGGTAAATTGTCATTTCCAGCGTGGCGACATGCCCTTGTTTGGTTGATTGTATGGTTTCATGTGATCAAGCCCCCGGTATTCGTAGCACATATTCGATCACGTTCACGAGGTCGCGCAGCATCTGCTCGCCGTCGGGATCCTCGAGCAGCGCGCAGAGGATGTAACGCCTTCGCGGGCCCCAAACGAGGATGGAGTCGCTGTGGAAATTCTCCCAAGAGCCAGATTTGCGAAACATCTTTGCATGGGGCGTCTTCTGATCGAGCGTGTTCACAAACTTGTGGTGCAGTGCAGGATCCACCATGATGTCGAGCATCTGTTTGCTGCGGCGGTAGTTTACGAGTTTGCCGTTGATGAGCATGTAGTAGAATTTGCAGACGGCCGTGACCGTCGCTGCGTGGGTGAGTCCCTTGAGCGGGTCGGGGTACCTGCGGCCATCGGAGGCATAACGCTTGCCCACCCACAGTCCGCCGCCACATGCCTTGTCGTAGAGTTTGTATTTGGGATCACAGAGCACGCGTTCGATTTTCTCATAGCCCACGCGGTCGATGAGCCGCGTGCTCGCTTCATTGTCGCTCACGCTGATCATGAGCTTCATGTCGGTGAGGATTTCATTCAGCTTGGCGGAGACCGCCGGGCCGAACTCCTTGCCGATCCA
>JANMIM010001114.1:0-3787 GCA_031375795.1 Bacteroidota bacterium | reverse complement strand
GGCGGGGGTTGTGAGCCTTATTGGTTATTTCGGTTGGTGGGCCCACCCCTGGGGTGGTGGGTTGGGCCGACGAACGGAAATACAGGAAGAGCCGACCAACGGAAATACACCCCTCACTGATCGCGCTTTGAAGGAAACGATTTCGAAAGCGGCCGCCAAGCAACCATAAATCCCGCATCAAAATTGTTTTCGTAAATGCCATCATGGATCCCCTTGACAGCATGGAAGCTTGGGCTTGCGCACAATGATGAATGGAAAATTCATGAACCCGTCTGCCGCTTGAATACATGTCCAAAGGGACGGTACCCTACCATGAAATATACCATCGAATTGGGCAATGAGAAATGAGAATTTGTGTACGGCAAATTGGAGATTGGCTTTCCCTTGGCAAAATTCAAGCTCATGAACAATCCATTGCCGATTTCGACCTGGTAGCTGATTTGCAATTGCCCTGACCATCTGGTCGCGACAACGTTTTGAAGGAGATTTTCCTTGCTGTCTAATGTGCCCGGACTCGGCGACGGGTAGGTCCAAGTGGTGTATTCGGTATGGCCAATTTCAACATTGGAAACCAAATACCCGAGGCGAAGACCTACCAGAAGGGAATGCCGCACCTTGCCTTTGCCAAATGAAAATCCGCCTGAAATGGGCATGAGGATCTGCTGTGCCCGCCAATGACGGTCGTACTTGTAGCCTTGCGCGTACAGTAAATAGGTGCTGGAATAGTATGATCCATAAGAATGTCGTTGCGAAAATTGGTAGTCCAGTCCATGTTGCAAGACCCAGTGTTTGCCAAAGCGCCATCGGCAATTCATCCCTGCAATGGCGCTCTGCCCGACGTTATAATGGGTTTCATAGCTGGAGTAGGAATGGGCAAAGGCATCTGTGGCAGGCGGCGCGAAAACGCCATAGCCAATGCCAGGCCCCAGTCTCAGATCGACTTGGGAAAAAGAAGCAAGCGAACAAAGCAAGGCAAGAATGAGCGTGAGCAGCGCCTGTTTCATAAGCAATGATGTTAGACTTCACTGATGTTACAATCAAGATACGCAATTCCCTCATTTTGCGCAAATAGGTTGCAAGAAAACAGGAGGGAGGGGATTCGGACCGGCCCGTCTTCAGATCACGTAACAGCTTCTGCCATGCAAACATTCGTGGGGCATGATCACATGCAAGATGAGGGCGGCCGGTATTGCCCAATGCTGCGGCATCATTTCGAATTGGCGAATTCTCGGGGCGCTGTATGGCTGTGTTTCCTCCGCGGTAGATCTTGCGCCCACTTAGGTCCAAGCGTCAAGAAATATTCAAATTTCGGTTTCCAAGAATCTTAATTTCGGGTTCAGGGACGCAATCAGCGCATCCTTTTTAGCGCGACTCCATTTCTTGATTTGTTTCTCGCGTTCGATGGCGGCGTTGATATCTTGGAATTCTTCAAAATAGATCAGGTGATAGGTCTTGTATTTACCCGCGAAGCCTATTTCCACGAGACTTGCCTCGTGGTGTTCCTGCAAGCGGCGCTGCAGATCGTTCGTGACACCGATGTACAATGCCGTGCGGTTGCTGTTGGTGAGGATGTACACGAAATAGGAATTCATGGTTTAAGGAATTTGGACATGAATTTACTGATTTTGTCGATTTCCAATAACAAAAACGATTTGATTTTTTGCTGAAGCGGAAGTTTGCCAGTACGCCAAAAAGCGTGTCATTTCGACCGAAGTCTTTGTGTATTTGCAAGGCTCCGCAGGAGCCGCAGCAAATACACAAAGACGCAGCGGAGAAATCTAGCGTCTATTGATACACCTGCTGCCTGACTGTTTTGCTGATGAGTAATCGCTGACAAGTGCCGCTTATCCGCATTGTGGTTAGGCATGAGGTGTTACTAGAGGCGCTAGATTTCTCCGCTGCGTGATCGGGTCGCTACGCTCCCTCGATCACTCCGGTCGAAATGACAGGCTTTTTGGATCTAATTTTGATCCAAAAATGAATCATATTACGATCCCCCAACAGCCCCCTCAATCACCCCATCCTCAGCCAAATTCGCAATCGTAACCTTCAACCCAGGCGTCCTTGCCATCTCCCGCTGGATCGCAAAAAGCGCCTCCTTATTGCGCGCCCAAGAACGACGCGCGATCCCATTGTTCACATCCCAAAGCAGCATATTTTGCAGACGACGATCTGCGTCGGCGCTGCCATCCAGCACCAGGCCGAAGCCGCCGTTGATGACTTCGCCCCAGCCGACGCCGCCGCCGTTGTGGAGGGAGATCCAGGTCGCGCCTCTGAACCCGTCGCCGACGAAGTTTTGCACGGCCATGTCGGCGGTGACGCCGCTGCCATCATAAATATTGGCGGTCTCGCGATAGGGGCTGTCGGTGCCACTCACGTCGTGGTGGTCGCGCCCGAGCACGATCGGCGCGCTGATCCTGCCCTCGCGGATGGCTTTGTTAAATGCGAGCGCAATCTTGATGCGGCCTTCGCTGTCGGCATACAAGATGCGGGCGCGGCTGCCGACCACGAGCGCATTTTTCTCGGCGGTCTCGATCCAATGCAGGTTGTCGCTCAGCTGCAGGCGAATCTCAGGCGGCGCCACCGCAATCAAGTCCTTGATCACATAAGCCGCAATATTGTCCGAGATGCGCAGGTCGCTGTCCTTGCCCGAACAGCACACCCAGCGGAATGGCCCAAATCCGTAGTCGAAACACATCGGGCCCATAATATCCTCGACGTAGGAGGGATAAATGAAGCGCCCATCTGCATGGCTGATCGGTGCCCCGGCGCGGCTGCATTCCAAGAGGAAAGCATTGCCATAATCCCAGAAATACATGCCCTTGGCGACCATCGCTGCGATGACCGCAGCATGTTGGCGCAATGTGCGCTGCACCTCGATTTTGAATTGCGCAGGATCGGCCTTCATCATCTCATTCGCAGCCTCAAAACTCATTCCAGTGGGATAATATCCACCCGCATAAGGATTGTGCAGGGAGGTCTGGTCGGAACCCAATTCGACGGGCAGGTCGGCAGCGAGCAAGGCCTCCCAGAGGTCCACAATATTGCCCAAATAACCGAGCGAAACGGCCTCCTTGCGGGCTTTGGCGGCGACAATGCGGGCGATGAGTGTCGGCAGGTCTTCGTACAATTCGTCGAGCCAACCTTGTGCCTTACGTTTGTGGGCGGCGTCGGGATTGATCTCTGCGACGACGCCGACAGCGCCGGCGATCACGGCTGCCTTGGGTTGCGCGCCACTCATGCCGCCCATGCCCGAGGTCACGTAAATCATGCCGCCGAGGTCTTGCGCACCCGGGCGAAAGCGCCTGCCTGCATTCAGGAGCGTGATCGTGGTGCCATGCACGATCCCCTGCGGGCCGATGTACATGTAGGAGCCTGCGGTCATCTGCCCATATTGCGTGACGCCAAGGGCGTTGAAGCGATCATAATATTCCGGCTTGCTGAAGTTGGGGATCATCATACCGTTGGTGACCACGACGCGGGGTGCGTCGGGGGAGGAGGGAAACAAGCCCATCGGGTGGCCGCTGTACATGACGAGTGTCTGGTTTTCAGTCATCTCGCTCAGGTACTGCATCGTGAGCCGATATTGCGCCCAGTTTTGGAAGACCGCGCCATTGCCACCGTAGGTGATCAATTCCTCGGGAAACTGCGCCACTGCGGGGTCCAGGTTGTTTTGGATCATGAGCATGATCGCGGCGGCCTGCTGACACTTGGCCGGGTAGTCGCTGATGGGCCGCGCAAACATTTCGTAGTCGGGGCGCAGGCGGTACATGTAGATGCGGCCATA
>JANMIM010001102.1:0-5167 GCA_031375795.1 Bacteroidota bacterium | reverse complement strand
GCAGAATGTCTGTGGCGGCACTTCGGCGACTAGATGCAGGAGATTGGCGCGCAAGTCACACCCAATCAAATCTTCCCGAAAATGAAAGTACGATTGCCGAACAAGCGTTTGCCCGATTATGGGCTTGGTTTCCTCAATTTTTATCTTGAAATTTACACATCAGCAGGGAATAGTATGAAATTGATCAGTGTAAGAATTGTAGGATTGGTATGCTTGTTTTTGAGCATTTTTGCGCAGCAGGGCTTCTCCCAATGTACAGGTGGTACATTCAGGTCGGCAATCACGCCCACCTTGGCATGGCAGACGATTGTCGGCGCTAGGGCTGGCGATTATTATACGTTTTCGGCCAGCGTCGGAGCGACCTATACCTTTAGCTATTGCCAGGGAGGCGCTGTGGGGAATGGCGTGGACACCTATTTGACCATCTTGGACAACTCAGGAACTGCCGTCCCGGGCGCTTTCAACGACAACACTTGCTTTCCCGTTTTTCCTGAGTTGGTTTGGGTGGCCACGGCTACGGCGGTTTTCCGCATCCGCATCAGCTTGCCGCCCGCAGGCTGCGGGGCCAGCCCGACATTGACCACGATGGCCTATAGGATGACCAATGCGCCCGGCCCGGGCGTGAATTGCGGCAACCCGATGATCATCCCCGCAATACCATATGCCGCTGTGGGTCTCACGACCTGCGGCAACGGCAACACATACACCAGCGCCCATGCCTGCGGCAGCACATACATGAACGGCGAGGATTTTATTTTCCGTTACAACAGCCCTGGAAACGAATGCATCAACATCAGCCTCAACGGCACCACCAACTGGGTCGGGGTGTTTGTGTACAACGGTTGCCCCAACGTGGGCGGTACGGCCTGCGTGGCGCAAGCAACCAACGGATCCGGCAATCCCACCCTCAACAATGTCACGCTCACAGCCGCAGGCAACTATTTTATCCTCGTTTCGACGCTGCCGCCGCCCACCTGCACACCCTTCAACATCAACATCACCCGATGTCCCACCGGCACGACTTGTAGCTACTCCAGGGTCATCCCCAGTTTGCCTTATTCCCAATCGGGCTTGACGACGTGCGGCTTTGGAAATGACTACAACAGCACCCACGCCTGCACCGATCCCTACATGAATGGGGAGGATTTTATCTTCAGCTACACGGTTCCAGGGCCGCGCTGCGTCGATATTTTCACCAGCGGCACCGGTAACTGGACTGGGTTGTTTGTGATGAATGGCTGCCCGAGCACAGGTGGAACGACTTGCGTGGCCAAGAACGTAAGCATATTCGGCAACCCTGCACTGACGGGAGTCCTGTTGCCATCGGCGGGGACCTACTATTTTATGGTCGACACCAAGCCGCTCCCCAATTGCACCCCTTTCAGCATTTTGGTCGACACCTGTAGGCCGCCGGTTCCCTGCGGGTCCAACCCGCCGTCCTCCAATGGCTGCTCATTTGCGACCAATATCACCGGCTATTCCAGCTTTTGTGGCACGACAGATACGCTGGTCTATACGCCAGATGGGCCAGGAAACCTCACCGGCACATTTTGCGGCACAATTGAAAACAATTCTTGGTGGAGTTTTGTCGCCGACACCTCGGTGGTGAACTTTTTCTTCAACGTCTACAATTGCTACTATGGCAGTGGCATCCAAGCGCAAGTGTTCTCCACGACCAATTGCAGCACGTTCACCTCTGTTTCCAATTGTTTCAATCCCATGTCGCAGTCCAATGGCACGCTCACGGCCTCGGGGCTCGTCGTCGGGCAGACCTATTACCTCATGATCGACGGCTATGCCAGGGATGATTGTGACTACATCGTGACCTGGGACGGTGGCCCACTGCCGGTCAAGTTTGGAAACATCAATGCACTCGAGGTCGATGGCGAGGTACATATCAATTGGGAAACCTATGAGGAATTCAACTGCAAAGGATTCTACATCGAGCGCGGCAGCCCGGACCCTGATGGCGAAACCAATGGTTTTGATTGGGAAATCGCTGGCTACAAAGCAGGCCAAGGCCACAGCAGCGGCCTCAACACCTATTATTTTGCCGACGATGCGCCACTTGCCGGCGATGCCTATTACAGGATCCGTGAAATCGACTTTGATGGCTTCTCCAGCTACAGCGAGATCCTTCACGTGAGGCAAGGCATGGCGCAAGGCAATCATTTGCTTGAAATCTACCCCAATCCAGCCAAGGACCGCTTGAACCTGAGCATGGGCTTCTCCAGCGCATGCGTCGCAAAGTTGAACCTGCTGGACATCTCAGGAAAATTGGTGCATCAGGAGTACCTGGGCGAATTCTCGGTCGGCACCTATGCCAGATCGATCGATCTCCCCACGTTGTCCAGCGGCGTCTACTTTTATGAATTGCAGCTCGGAAATGAAAGCAGCCGCGGCAAGCTCATCATTTCCCGCTAAGAAACCGATTGTAAGCCCAGAGGCTGCACCTCATCCTTTTTCGCAAGTTGGATTCAAGCCCAGCAGCACGATCGTATCTGCAAAATGCGGTTGCCGATATTTCCATATCTACTGATACCTCAGTTCTGGATGAAAAGAGGTGAATAGAATGTCCTTTTTCATTCTAAAATAATGATTGTCAGCGCAAAATAGTACGGGCAGGGCATGCCCTGCTCATACTAGTACCGCATGCCCCGCCCAAGCTGAATGGGCGGGAGAACATGTAGCTGGACGAGATCGTGGGTCTCCTATCGATCGACATCCAAAAATGCAGCTCGGGATTGCAAAGCCCATGACTTTAGTCGTGGGCAAGCAATGCTGATCAATTTGATACATCGCATCTTTTTGGCCTACGACTAAAGTCATGGGCCAAACCCTGGTTTTTGAAAATTCCTATTCCAATGCCTGCAATCATTTCCCAGCGCTTGCCGAAATCAAAATATCCCCAAGCCAGCTTGCGGAAGGTCTGGTGGCCTGAAGCATGTTGCGATGATCTTATCAGCCCATCCTTCTCCAACGGCATTCCAGCAGCGTGCGCCTCAGTGAAACCATCCCCAGCGGGTCCATTGGACTTGATGCTCCAAGCCTGACTTCGCAACCGATGCAAACCCAACGAAAACAAAAAACGCTGGGCCAATCTTGCGATCGGCCCAGCGTCATAAACAGTTCTCAGGAACAGCTCGATTACTTCATCAGTACGAGCTTCATGGTGGTCACGCTGCCATTGCTGGTGGTGAGTTTCGCGAAGTAGATGCCGTTTGCGGCGTCATTGGAGCGGAAATCAGCTTCGTAGGTTTTGTGGCTGTCCACGTTGCCTTCAAAGATGGTGCCCATGTTGCGGCCGTCCATTGCAAACACCGTCACGGTCACTTCGTCGTCGGTTGGGACGGTGAAGCGCAGCGTGGTGGCAGAAGCAAATGGGTTGGGGAACGCAGTCATTTCGACAGCATCAACTTGTGCAGCTGCTGGCTCGGTACCGCCCATCTTGTTGCCTGGGCCGCAAGGTACGTTGGAACCGCAAGCACCCAAGTGGTCGCCGTGGCCGGTCAAGTGATTTTGCACAGCATTTGGTGAGATGCACAGGGTCTGGGCATTTCCGGGAGGGTTGTGGCAGATGGTGATCTTCTGCAGGTTGTTTCCACAACGCACGTCGATCGCGCAGACGCGCACGGTGCAGCTTGCGGTGCAGCCGTTGGCATCGGTGACAGTTGCCGTGTAGTCGGTGCTCACGGATGGGCACACAGTCTGTGAACCGCCAGTTGCGCCGTTGCTCCAAGTGATGCTGTAAGGGGCGCAACCGCCGGTGACACCACCAGCAGAGATCGTGGCGCAAGCGCTAGCAGGCCAGCCGAAGTACACGGTGGTGTTGCCAGAGCAAGTGATGGTGAGCGGTGCAGGCTGGGTGATCTCAGCGCTGGCAAAGGCTTGGCAGCCGTTTGCGTCGGTGACAGTCACAGCATACATGCCGGCAGGGATGCCGTTGATGTTGCCGCCGATGCCGCCGGTGCTCCATGCGTAGGTGTAAGGTGCGCAACCGCCAGACACGCTGGAGGTCACCGAGCCATTGGAGGCACCGTTGCAGCTCACGCCAAAGCCGCAGCTAAAGCTGGAGGTAGCCAGGGTGGTGGTCAACAATGCAGGCTCGGTCAGGGTGATGGTGGCAGAGGTGCTGCAGCCATTCTGGTCGGTGGCGACGACACTGTAGGTACCTGCGGTCAAGCCAGACAGGTCTTCGGAGGTCGCGCCATTGCTCCAGCTGTAGGCGTAGTTGCCTGAGCCGCCGGTGACTGTGAGGTCGATCGAGCCGTCAGATGCGCCATTGCAGGTCACGTTGGTGCCGCATGCAAAGGTTGGGCTGCTGATGGTGTTGGCCATCGGTGCTGGCTCGGTCAAGGTGATGCTCAAGCTGAAGCTACAGACATTTGCGTCGGTGACGACGACAGAGTAGGTACCGGCGGTGAGGCCAGAGATCATCTGGGTGCTGCCACCGTTGCTCCAAGCGTAGTTGTAAGGACCAGTGCCGCCGCTGATGTTGGCAAAGATCGAGCCGTCAGATGCGCCGTTGCAGCTGATGTTCACGCCACCGACGTAAGTCTGGGCGACGAGGCTGCCAGCAAGTGCAGTAGGCTCGGTCACGGTGTAGGAACCGCTGTAGGTACAGTTGAAGCCGTCGGTGACGACGACACTGTAGGTACCTGCAGACAAACCGCTGATCGAAGCTGTCGTTGCACCATTGCTCCAAAGGATGCTGTTCACGCCTGAGCCACCAGTGGTAGACACAGAGGCTGAACCGTTGCTGCCGCCGAAGCAGGAGACATTGGAACCAGACACGCTACCAGAAAGCGGAGCAGTGATGGAGATGTTGATCGTACCTGTGCCTTGTGCGCCATTGAAGCCAGCAGCACGCAGGTAGTAAGTGGTACCAGCGGTCACGTTGGCAGAGATGCTCGACTGCAAGCCACAGAAGTCGTCGTTGCAGGCAAGTTCGCCAGCGCCGCAGCTCGTGTAGAGCGACAGGTGCGTGTCAAAGCCAGAACCGCAGGTGTTGAAGGTCACGCGGCCACAGCTAGGTGCAACCCATGTGAACCACACGTCATTGAAGTCGTTGAAGGTACATGTGCTGATGTCGGTACCCGTTGCGAAGACCGTGCTGAATGCCTGTGTGCTACCAGTGATGGCAATCGCGTTGCTGCAATCGTCGTTG
>JANMIM010001100.1:0-9189 GCA_031375795.1 Bacteroidota bacterium | reverse complement strand
TCGATCCAGATCCCCGGCGGCGGCACACTGACCGAGCACTTCATCAGCCAACCGGAAGATCCCTACCGCGGCTACGCCGTCAAATGGGATGGCGAGTGGCAGATCACCTACGAAACCTTTCGCGACATGGGGGCCGCGTACGCGGTTGGCCTGATCCTGATCTACCTGTTGGTGGTGGCGCAGTTCGGCTCCTACCTTACGCCCCTGATCGTGATGGCGCCGATCCCGCTCACGATTGTCGGCGTGATGCCCGGCCACGCCTTGCTCGGCGCCCAGTACACCGCCACCAGCATGATCGGCATGATTGCCTTAGCCGGCATCATCGTGCGCAACTCGATCCTGCTGGTCGATTTCATCAACCTGCAGGTGCGCGAAGGCGTGCCGTTCAAAGAGGCGGTGGTGCATTCAGCCAGCACCCGCGCACAGCCGATCGTGCTCACCGGCCTTGCCGCCATGCTCGGCGCGTTCTTCATCCTGGACGACCCAATCTTCTCCGGCCTGGCGATCTCCTTGATTTTCGGCATCTTCGTCTCCACCCTGTTGACACTGGTGGTGATTCCCCTGTTGTACTACACCGCGTATCGCAATCGCATCCACACCATCCTCAAAGGAGCATCAACATGACCTCTTGGCAAATCGTCCGTCTCGTCGCCGGCACCTTCATCCTCGCTTCGCTCGCTCTGGGCATCCCAGGCAGCCCGCTGTTCGTCAGCCAGTGGTGGCTGGCCTTCACCGCCTTTGTCGGCGCCAACCTGTTGCAAAGCGCCCTCACCAAGTGGTGCATGATGGAATCGATCCTGCGCAAGCTGGGCGCGCAAGGCGGCTGCTAAGCAAGGCCGGCCATCATGAACCTGGTCTGCCCTTCCTGCGGCGCCACCAACCGGGTGGCACCGGAGCGCCTGCACGACGGCGCCGTCTGCGGTCGCTGCAAGACGGCGCTGGCCGAACCAGCGCCCGTGGCGATCAGCGACGCTGCCCTGCCGGGATACCTGGCCGGCACCGAGCAACCCGTAGTGGTCGACTTCTGGGCCGAGTGGTGCGGGCCGTGCAAGATGATGGCCCCGCAGTTTGCGGCTGCCGCCCGCGAGATGCCGGACGTACGCTTCGTCAAGGTGGACTCCGATGCCGCGCCGCAGGCTTCGGTGAAGTACCGCATTCGCAGCATTCCCACCATGATCCTGTTCGACAAGGGGGTTGAAGTGGCGCGCGTTTCAGGCGCCATGTCCGCCAAGGATCTTTCGAGCTGGATTCAAACCCAGCGCACTTAAACAAACCTGACAGGAAAGCAAATGACTTACCACTTCAGCAAGACCCTGGCTCTCGGCATGGACGATGCCATCGCGCGCCGTCCAGACATCGCGATCTTCTCTGCTGGCGGCAGCACGAGCCGCGAGCATGCTCCCCGATTTGCTGCCATCGGTTGCGTCGTGATCGACAACAGTTCGGCGTGGCGCATGGAGCCCGGCGTGCCGCTCGTCGTGCCCGAGATCAATGCAGACGCCATCGGCGATGCCAAGATCATCGCCAATCCCAATTGCAGCACGATCCAGATGGTGATGGCGCTCGCCCCCCTGCACAAGGCCTACGGCATCAAGCGGGTGGTCGTCTCGACCTACCAAAGTGTGACAGGGACCGGCAAGGCCGCCCTGCAGCAGCTGCTCGACGAGCGTGACGGCATCGACAGCCCCAAGGTCTATCCCGCCCAGATCGACATGAACGTCCTGCCCCACTGCGATGTGTTTCTGGAAAATGACTACACCCGCGAGGAGATGAAAATGGTACACGAGACCCGCAAGATACTGGGCGACAATAGCATCGGACTCACGGCCACGACCGTGCGCGTGCCCGTGCGTGCAGGCCACAGCGAGGCTGTAAACGTGGAATTCCATGAAGAATTTGACCTCGCAGAGGCCAAGTCCCTCATCGCTGCCATGCCGGGGGTGATCGTTCTCGACGATCCCAGCAAAGCCCTCTACCCCACCCCCTTGCAGGCCCATGGCCGCAACGAGGTCTTCGTCGGCCGCATCCGCCGCGACGAGAGCCAACCCAAGACCCTCAACCTCTGGATCGTCGCCGACAACCTGCGCAAAGGCGCCGCTACCAATGCTGTGCAGATCGCGAAATATTTGGCTGCCAAGGAGGTAGTAGGGAGCAGGTAGTAGGTAGTAGGTAGCAGGTTTCAGGTACCTGACCTTCTACCTGCTACCTAAAAACCCCAAAATCCAAATCCCCCCAAATTGTCCATTTTCCATTCTCCATTTTCAATTATCCATTGTCCCTCCCCACCTACACCCGCTCCCAGCTCGGCTTGCGCAATGGCCAAGACCGTGACGAAATCTGGATCGCCTACCAAGGTTTGATCTACGACGTCACAGAGAGCCGCATGTGGCGCAATGGCCGGCACTACGAGCACTGGGCAGGCCAGGATCTCACGCCTGAATTGCCCGACGCACCCCACAACGAGGAGGTCTTTCGCAAGTTCAAGGTGGTGGGGCAGTTGGTATGAGACAAATGCAGAACTGCTGAAAGTGATGCGCAATTCCCCCAAAAACCATTAATTTTCAATCCTATTCTACAAAAAATGCAAAAGCTAGAAGACAGCCTCAAATACCGCACCTGGGCAGCGGACCTCAAGACGCACGGTGTGCAACTCAAGGCCCTCGAGGAGCTCCACACGATTCGCAAGCGCAACGGCGAGATCCTGTTTTCCCTGGTGAAGATGGATGCCGTCGCGCCCGAGGGCAATCCCATGCTGCCGATCCTGATGCTGCGTGGCAATTTTGTCTCGGTCCTCACCTGCCTCATCGACCGCGAGACGCGCGAGGAATTTCAGCTGCTCGTCTGCCAACGTCGCGTCGCCAACGGTGCCTTGTTTTACGAGCACCCCGCCGGCATGTGCGACAGCCAAGCCGATCCCTATGCCGTCGCCCTCGTCGAAGTGAGCGAGGAGACCGGCATGACGATCACCCGCGACGTGCTCCACCTCCACAACGAGGACTGCCTCTATTCATCGCCTGGATTGCTCGACGAGGCCGGCTACTTTTTTTCCTGCGAGATCGAGATGGACCGCGCGGAGATCGACGCCTACCACATGAAGCGCGGCGGACATTATGGCGAGGGAGAATTCATCCACACCTATGTCGCCACCACCGAGGAGGCCAAGCGCTTGATCAAGAACGTGAGCGGCCTCCTGGCAATTTATTTGTTTGAGGACTGGCGGCGGATGCGGCAGTCGTAATTTTTTGTATCTTGCTATCATACAATTGAATCACGATGAAAACAAAACATTATTTGCTATTGCTTCCCATCCTGCTGCTCGGTTTTACGGCCTGCAAAAAGGTTTTTTGCGCGCGCATCGAGTGCGAGCATGGTACCTGCACGGGCACCGAATGCGCCTGTGAGGAGGGCTGGGAAAAGGATGCAGACGGACGCTGCACCGTCGCAGCCTACATTTGCGACAACACGATCTGTGTTCATGGCACCTGCAACACACTTTGGTGCGACTGCGACCCCGGTTGGCGCCAAGATGCCAATGGCCACTGCACCATCGCCGAGCCATGCTACAACGTCGATTGTGATCACGGCCACTGCAATGGCATCGACGGATCCTGCGTTTGCGACATTTATTATATGATCGGGACGGATGGCAAGTGTTCGAAAACCTGGGGACAAAACCTGGCTGGAACCTGGCGTGGAACGCATCAAATTGTATTTGGAGGCATCGTCGGGCCGTATGAAATGGTGATCAGTGCCGATCCTTCAGATCCCAACCATGTCTCGATCTCAAACTATGGAAACGAAACCTGCAGCACGACGGGCCTCCCCCTCGTGGTCGCAGCAACGGTAGGCAGCCCGACAAGTTTGATCGCCAACCAGTCCCTCTGCACAGGTGTGACCTCTGGCGGAAGCATGCATCTCGTGAACGATTCCACGATTACCGTGGATGGTTCCCTCACCATCAACTCGACGCTGTTGAGTTGGGATGGCGTGTTTGTGCGGCAGTGAGCTAGCGTAAAGTCCGTTCGTGATGATCGTGTTGGCAGTGCATGCCCTGCCGATGATGGAGGTCCTTGCCCTGCCAATACAGGAAAAGCATCCAAGGCCATCAATATTCCACCTCAGGTGCCACCAATTTCTCGCCCCGGACCCAGTCATACAAGGTCGCGCGGCGCAATTGGAAATAGGCCACCCAATATTGGCGGAGGGCTTGCACGTAGCTGAGACGCGCATTGTCCTTTTCGTTTTGTGCAATCTGCAAGTTGGTGATGTCGATCTTGCCGATGAGGTAGCGGTTCTTGGCGACCTCAAACCGCCGCTGCCCGATGGTGTCGCTCTTGGCGGCGAGCACGAGTTGTTGCTGAATTTGCAGGAAATCCATGACCTGAAAGCGCAGATCGCGCTCAAAGCGCCGCTGATCGAGCCTGATCTGCTCCAGGGCCTGGTCGCGCGCCACCTGCGCCGACTGCACCTGCGCCTTGGCCTTGCCCCATTGCAAGATCGGGATGCCGATGCCGATCGTGGCCGTCTGCTGATCGAGCAGGTTGGAGTAGGCATTGCGGATGGTGTCTGAGCTTTGGTTGAGGCCAAAGGTGGCATTGAGGTTGGCGTTGAAACGTGAGCCGGCCCTGGCTTGCGCCACGGCACTCTCGGCCTGGATGCCACGGGCCTCGTAATCGAGCAAGTCGCTGCAGTTTTGGCGGGCTTGGGTCCAGGCAAATTCGGGATCGACCACAATATTGCGCAGCTCCTCGGGCTGCTCCACCTCCACGTCGTCCGAGCTGGGAAAACCCAGGGAAATCGCCAATTCCAATTTCGCTTTTTGCAGGGAGATCTTGGCTTGCTGATGCTGCATTTGCGCATTCAAATACGCCAATTCCGTCTGCAAAAGATCATTTTCCGCAATCTTTCCCACGCGGTATCGGCCATTGGAGATCGTGTAAATGCTGTCGGTGATCGCCAGGTTCAAGCCTGCATTTTGCACAGTCATTTGCGCAATATAGACATCAAAATATTTGCCTGAAATGCTCACCGCAATATCCTCCAAGGCCTCCAAATACCGGCGCTCGGCGACCTGGTATTGCACCGGACGAATGCGATTTTGCCAGCGCAAATCATTGTAGTTGAAAATCGGCTGGCTGTAGCCCAGCAGGATGGGTGTCGCTTGGTACAGCTTATAGGCGTTGGTGCCAAACACGTCGAGCCGCGTGAGTCCACTGCTCAGGAAAAGGCTGCCCCCGGTCGGCACAATCTGTTGTGAGACAGACAGCGTCGAAGATGAAAAAGCCTGGTTTTGCTGCCTGAAGGCGACCGTCCCATCGTTTTGGGTCACCTGCCGAATGGACCTTACAAAACCCGGGGTATTGAGGTCCAGCCTCACCTGTGGCAGCAAGCCCGATCGGTAGGCCTTGTAGTCCCAATGCACGGACAAAAAGCCCTTTTGGGCGATCTGAGCCTCGGGACTGCGCGCCTGCGCCGTGCGAATGCAGGCCTCCAAGGTCATGGGCGTCACCTGCTGCGCACGCACCTTGCATGCACCGGCCCACCCGCCCACAAGGACAACGAGCAACAGCAAGGTTTTGAATTGAAGTCTCTGCATGGGTGAATTCATTATTCGTTGCGGAGTGAAACGACCGGATCTTGACGGGCTGCCTTGAGGGCGGGGAAAAAGCCAAAAAATACCCCGACCGAGAAGGCCACGACAAAGGCCAGCAAGATCGGAAACCAGGAGATGACCGTCGGCACCTCAAACAAGGCATCGATCACCAAGCTCAGGCCGACGCCAAAGGCGACGCCCAGCAGCCCGCCGATGATGCTCAGCGTCACCGACTCGCTCAGGAATTGCAGCACGATGTCGCGCTTGGTGGCACCCAGCGCAAGCCGCACGCCGATTTCCTTGATGCGCTCCATCACCGACGCAAACATGATGTTCATGATCCCGATGCCCCCGATGAGCAGGGAGATGGCTGCGATGGAGATGAGTACCAGGTTGAACATGTCGGTGGTCTTCTGCTTTTGTTCCAACAATTCCTCGGGGATCTTCACCTCGGTGTCAATCACCCCATTGTGCCGACGCTCGAGCATGCGGCGAATGACCTCTGCGACCTTGACCATGTCTGCCCCGTCTGCCACGGCGACCGTCATGCGATCCACCTGATGGTAATTGCTGCTGGCAGGATCCTTGGATTCTTCGCCCGTATTCATCTCCATCATTTGGGCCTGCTCCAAATCATGGGGCGACACGCGCGATCTGTTCTTGTAGCGCAGCAGCACCGTCTCGATGGGCGCATAGATGTCGAGGTCATAATCCCGCACCCCCAAATCCATCAAATTCGCCTGCGAAAACCGACGCTCGGCCGCCACGCCCACCACACGCAGCGAGGTCTTGCCCACCTTGATGTTCTTGCCAATCGGGTCTTCCTGCGAGAAGAACTTGCTTTTCACCCCCGCGCCGATCACGCAGACTTGGTCGGCGCCCAGCATCTGGTCGGCCGTGAATTTGTCTTGGCCCGATTCCATCTTGAACGACGAATGCTCGAAAAATACATTGCTCACGCCCACGAGTTTGCCGCTACGCTTGCGTCCATTCCTCAAAAAATTGGTTTCCAGCACGATCTCGGGGCTCACTTGCGTGACCTCGGGAATCACTTCAGCAAAGCTGCGTGCATCGGCGACCGTGAGGCCCGGTGAAAAACGCTGCGAGTTTTCCTCCTTGCCGACCTCCTCGGTCACGTCCTCCTCCTTTTGCTGGATGATCGGCTCGATGATGAGATTGTTGGCCCCGAGGATCTTCATTTGCTCCATGATCTCCTCCTGCGCGCCCTGCCCGATCGCCATCATGGCGATCACGGCCCCGACACCAAAGATGATGCCCAGCGAGGTGAGAAAGCTACGCAAGGGACGCTGCAGGAGCGATTCCAATGCCATCTGCAAGTTGTATGTGAGCTTTTGCAGCATCGGGCTAGTCTTGGAGACGTTTCAATACCAAGGCATCGCCGCCATCGGGCTTGCTCAGGTACACCTCATCCTCCATCTCCACGCCACGCTTAACGATCACATGGTTTTCATTCTCTGAATCCAGCTCGACCTCTTGCTTGATGAGCGTGCCACCTGATTTCTTGAAAACGTAAGTGATCGAGTCGTCTTGCACATGCAGGCACTCGATGGGGATGTAGCGCACGTCGGCCACCACGGAAATGATGATTTCGTTGCTCGTGGTCATGGCAGGCCGCAAGGTGCTGTCCTTTTCATTGATCTGGATCTTGACCTCAAAGACCTTGGAGTCAGAGTTGGGCCGCTGCTCCCCGACATTGGCGACCTGGGTGACCTTGCCGGTGAGTTTCATGTCGGGATTGGCGTCCAGGCTCAGGCGCACCTCCTGTCCCAGCTTGATTTTCTGGATGTCGACCTCATTTACATAAGTGATCGACTCCATCTTGGTGAGGTCGGGCAGGGTGGCGACGGTCGGGTCCCAGGGGCTGATGGTGGAGCCGACCACGCGTTTCTTGCCATCCCACTCCCGTGCATAGATGAGCATGCCGGGCTCGGGCGCCATGATCGTGAACTCTCCCGCGACCGACTGGTAATCCTCCATTTTTTGCTGCTCCTTGAAGAGGTCGGCCTCTGCCTCGCGCATCTTGGCCGTGGCTTGCTGCACCTTGGTCTGGTAGTTGGCGAGGCTCTGGTCGTAGGCGCGCACGGATTTTTCAAACTCAATCTCGGTTTGGCGGCGCGCTGAGGGGGATTCATAGGCGCTCTCATCCTTTTCCAGCTGCCGCTGCTCCTTGGCATAGCGCAGGTTGATGAGTTCGTCGCGGGTCTGGGACAATGTGAGCGTGCAATCGAGCTTCACTTGCGTGAAGACCGACTGAAACTTTTGGAGGTTGATCTCGACCTCCTTGATCTTGGCGACAATCTCGCTCTTGTCGAGCTCGGCCACGAAGTCACCCGGTGCCACAATCGTGCCCTCGGGCACCAATCGTGTGATTTTCAACTGGAAGATGCCCGCCTTTCGCGCCCCCGACGGCCCCGAAATCTCCACGGAGTTCTGGGCCTGAAGCTCGCCCGTGGTGGTGACGACGACCTCAAATCGCCCCTGCTGCGGCTTTTGGAGGATGTCATCCGCCATCTTGCTTGCGCAGCCCGCGAAGATGGAGAGCATCGCCCCCATCCCAAAAAACGCCGCCATTCGAAACCATTTCAACCTTGCCATGCCCTAGGATTACTGGATTTTCCAACCCTGCGAAGATACTATAGACTCGCTGTGTATTCAAGGACTCCCGGCAAAGAAAAAGGTTGCATGCTGTTAAAGTATGTTAGCAGATTGTCATTGTCATCAATTTTGGGCCTCTTCCTATGGTCAATCCGTTCAGATGGCGGTTGGTTGAGGGGTATCCATGAAAAATGGCCATGGGAACGCAACGTCTCAAAGCAGACCGTTGTGCAGATCGCAGATCGCGCCCCCCAGGATCGGTGGCGCAGCAGGATGGACTTTGGCTGCCAGGAAATGATGCCCACCACGCTTCGAACCAGGCATTTCTCCCCTAAAATCGTGATACCCAACTGGAATTTCTCCCTGAATTTGTTCAGGCATTGGTGGATGGATGCACCCAAATTTGGGAATCAATCATGTATCGCTATGAAAAGGAATATGTACCCTGTCGTTTTGTTTTTGCTGGGCTTTTTGGCTGTTACCTTTCAATCCGATATTGCCGACTGCGAGACAAATTAGGTGATTTACGTTTCGCAGTCCAGCGCCTTTATGGAAAAATTCACGTTGCTGCATCTATCAAGAGCATCTTCGTTTGCGTTCTGCCACCCAACTGCTCGGAATCTTCATACTAGTCCTAACAATACGCGAATTGGTTTGCAAATGGCTTTCTCACAATTCGCGAAGTTTCAATGGCCTCTCCTCCTCAGCCTGCACTCCTTTACCCACTTAGAATCAAAAAAAAAATCGAATATGAACATCAAAATCTACCTTCTCCCCATCGTTTGGCTTATTGCCTGCTCTTCCTTCCTATTTGGCCAAGCGTCCATCACTTGGACAGGTGCCAACGGCACAAGCTGGTCAACCGCTGGCAACTGGTCTAGTGGTACGGTTCCCGGCCCATTGGATCACGTGACAATCAACGCGACCGTGACCGGGCCCGTTTTGGACATGAATCGAGGCATCGCCAATCTCACGGTTAC
>JANMIM010001080.1:0-16302 GCA_031375795.1 Bacteroidota bacterium | reverse complement strand
CATTGCTTGAATTGCTGAAGCTTGCTTGCGGCTGCAGGATGCGCTCGACCTCATTGGTCGAGGCGCGGTTGCGCAGCACCAACTCGTCATCCGACTTGGCAGCTTCGTTCGTGAAAATCAATTGGTCAGGCATTCTCGAGCGCAACCTGAATTTCACCGACCGGTGGTTTTGATCCTTGGCGATGATGTAGTACACCTCTGGTCCACGCTGCTCGATGCGCATCTCCTCGGTCACGATCGTATCTCCATTCACCACAAAATAGCCGCGACCGATCAGCGTAAAATCGTCTTTTTGCCGCCATTCCTCGATCGTACCTCCGCTGGCACCTTGCGTTTTCCAGCTACCGAGCAGCCATTTCAGGTGCTGGAGGTTCTGCCGGTTTTCGGGCGTGGTCGGCGCTGCATAGTTGAAGTTGGAGCTATTGGTCGCAGCGTTGATCTGGAGGTAGGCGTTGCCCTGTGTCTGGGCGATGTTGCTGAATTGCCGCAGCGAGCTCACGGTGTCGATCGGGTTCCCATAGCCATTGGTCACCAGCATGTTGCCGGGGGCGAGGTTGTAGGTCCGGTATTCATTGTTGGGATTGCCCGCATACATGTTCCCGTTGGAGAAATTGTTGAATCCAAGGTCATTGTTCTGCGAGATACCCGGATTGTAGGAAGATTGGGCACTGATGGTGTTGGAAAAGTAGGATGCGCCGCTCGTGGCTGGATCAGCCCACAACCGCGTGGATGGATTGCTGGCGGCAAGGGGCGCCGATAGGTTTGCGACCTCCTGGTAGGGTTCGCTGTTTTCCACCGGCAAGTCGGGGCCATTAGCAGGGGCAAATGCGGTATGGTCGGCCCCAAAGGCCGTGGTATGCATCGCCAATGGCTTGCCCTTGGCTGGATCTGACTGGCCTTGGGGCAAAATCCACCAGGCACCCAGCCCCACGACGGCGAGCAGGGCGATCATGACGATTCTGAAGGGCCACCTGCGCGGGGGCGCGGGTGCCTGGACGGGAGCCTGCCCGTCGAGACGCGCCTCCAGGCGATCCCAGAGCTCGGGTGCAGGCGGCGTATCCCAGGCGTCCTGCGCTGCAGCCAATTGCTGCTCGATGTCTTCTTGCGCTTTCATATCAGCTCGCCTCCGGATAAATGTGTTGGCCGACCATCCCTTTCAATTTTTGCTTTGCAAGCAGCAGTTGGCTCTTGCTGGTGTTGATGCTGATGCCCAGCATGTCGGCGATCTCGTGGTGCTTGTAGCCCTCGATCGCATGCAGGTTCAGGACCGTGCGGTAGCCCTCGGGCAGGCTCGCCATGAGCGCCATCAAGTCTGCCGCCGCCAACATCGACACAGGGTCCTCTGTCGCCCGCAGCTGCATGTCGCTCATCTCCCGGCCCTCAGGGAACCGTAGGCGCTTGCGCAGGGCCATGAGGCACTCATTCACCATGATCTTGCGGAGCCATCCTTCAAAGCTCCCCTTGTTTTCGTAACTATCAATCTGGCTCAGGGCCTTGTAGAATCCATTCAGCAAGGCATCCTCTGCATCGGCCTGCACCGACATGTAGCGGCGACAGACCCCCAGCATCTTGGACGCAAAGCGCTCGTAGAGGGCTTTTTGAGCCATCCGATCTTGCTGCTTGCATCCTGCTATGAGCGCTTCCTCTTGCAAATTTTTTGCCTTTTGACCTGATAGATGCGGGTCGAGCGACTTTTGGTGTGTGGGCGGAAGATTTTTTTCCTGAAGTCCAAAATTAAGGCCATTTTGGGCAATCGAGCCATATATTTGTCCATCAATCGTTTGGGTGTAATAGTCGGTCAGGTTACACTTCGTGCAGCTTCAAACATATTCCTCCACTAGATTGTAAGATGGTTGCTACGCTTTCGTTTGGGAAAATTTATGTCTACCGAAAAGGATCAATTCAGCCCATTCAAATTTCGTGATATCAGATGCTATGCGTCGCCGGAATGGCTCGTGGACCGAAAGAAAAAATACCGACAAGTCTTTCAGGAGAGTCTGCTTTCATTCCTTTATGTCGAGCTTACCCTCTACAACAAACGCTTTGATGTCGAGGATTGGGAACTAAAAGTGAATTTCAAATGCCATGAAGTGGGATTTGATGGACAGTTTTTGAGGGAATTGGGATCGATCGAAGTAACGGAAATAGTCCCTCCATCAGAGCACATTGTTTATGTCCATCAGGGTTGGGGAGCTCCAGAGCTCGGTTCTTACTGGAGGCATGGCACCTACACATGGATCGCTCATGTAGACGGGGTCGCCGTTGGTTCGATCATGTTTTACGTGCAAAGCGAGGGTGTTGTGACGCCTGACCACAACCCGTATTTTTCGATTCAATCCTTGCGGCTGTTTGAAGGCCCGATGGACCTGCCATTGGCGACAGCTCGTAATTATGCCTCCAATTTCCAGCCGGCTTCAACGCGGTATGTTTGGGCAGAGCTCACGATCGAAAATCTGTTTCAGAATCGTGACTGGATGTGCGAACTGACCTTCTTGTTCTACAATGATTCACGCGAGCTCAAGGGACACAACGTGCGGTTGGAAATCTTGCGGCCTTCGTCTAGGACCCTTGATATCTGCGGTGGTTGGGGAAATGACGTTGCCGGTACATGGTATGATGGCGGTATGACCTTGGAAATCGTCTTCATGGATCAGTTGATCGCGGTGCTACCCTTTGAGATCGGCATGACATCCCATCGTCGCACGACCAAGCCCAGTTGGCTCGACGGTTTGAAGCCCAAGAATTGGCTGTTTGGGAAAAAGTAGTCCCTTCCACCTCAAATCTTCACCTGCAAGGTCACAAAAAAGCTGCGCCCATCGCTCGGGATGATCCCTGGCCCGGGGTAGGCCGCCGCGCGGCGTGTGAAGTACATCTGGTTCAGGGCCTTGTTGCAGGAGGCCTCCAGCGACAGCATTTTCCAGGTGTAGCCCGCCGAGAAATCCAGGATTTGGTAGGCGGGGATGAGGCCCTCCACGGCCGATGGCGAGGTCTCGGCATTGGTGGCGTCGCTGTATTGCTGGGTCACGTAGGACCATTGGGCATTGGCGCGGAGGTTTTTGCGGCGAAAGTCGAGGCCCACCTTCAGATTCGCCTTGGGCACAAGCTCCACATATTTGCCCCTGAAGGCCGGCTCCTGACTACCGATGTAGCGGGCGTCGATCCAAGCAAAGTTTGTGAAGAGCGCCAAGCGCGCATCACGAGGATTGACGGCCCCCATTCGCATCAAATCGGCCTCTGCATACCACTCAAGGCCGATGTTGCGGCTATCGGAGACATTGGTGCGGTAGCGGTAATAACGAAAGGTCACAGAATCTGTCTTCAAAACCTGTCCGATGCGGTCCTGGTAATAGAGGTAAAATACACTCGCGTCAAATGCGAACCACTTGCCGATGTCTCCCCTGAAGCCGAGGTCGGCATTGAAGCCCTTTTCGTCCTTGAGGTCGGGATCGATCTGGAAATTGGGGTTGGCGACGCGCATGTCGTTGAATGTAATCGCGCGGTAGTTGCGCGAAACATTGCCGTAGACCTCCAGACGATTGTTGGGTTTGAAGGCTGAGCCCAGGCCCGCGAGCAAGACGTTGCGGTCGCGGCTGCGGTTGTCGGTGACCGAGGCCTCATAGATCACGTTTCCAGCCAAGTCGGTATTGCGCACTTGGTAGCTGCCTTGCGAGGCGGTGCGGATGTACTCGTACCGAATGCCGGGTACGAGTGTCCATTTGCTGCTCAGGTTGAATATCTGCTCGGCGAATGCGGCGATGTTGCGACTGGGAAATGCGTAGTCGCTGCCCTCGGGCTGCTCTGGGTTCAAAAGCTGAAAATCCGCGTCTGATCCCGCGCTCGCGCTGCCTTGTTGCGCCGTCGTATGACCCTGGTAATACCGCGCGCCAAGCAGCAATGCTGCTGGCCGCTCCCGGATGTCAAATTTGTGCATGAGCCGGGTTTCATTTCCAAAATTTTGGAAGAAACCCGAAATCAAATCTCGGTTTCCGCCCGGATCGATGCGGTTGATTGCCCCCAAAAAGCCGAGGGCATCGCGTCGCGCATACAAGCCAAAGTTCCTGACATTGAGCTTGGTAGATGGCGATAGGCGAATGTCGGCAGTCACGGCGGCGAGGTTCCAATCGACTTGGAACCAGTTGCGGTCGCGGACGCTCTGGCGCGGATCGCGGGTAAACATCGCGTCGGTGAGCCCGCCCGCCTGCTGCGCGAGGTAATGCATGTAGGTGTATTCGGCACCGAGCTTGAATTTTGCACTCGGCTGCCAGCGCATGGAGCCGTAGGCGGTATGTTGCTGGAAACCGCTGTTTTCACGCCAGCCGTTGCCGCGCTTGCCTTGGTAGAAGGCATAATAGTTGAGTTTACCCTTCGCCACCTCTCCTCCCAAGCTGTTGAAGCTGCTGAAGAAACCGTAGCTGCCGCCGGTCTGCCGCGAGGTGAGCTGGATTCTTTTGTCCCTTGGTCCCTCCTTGAATTCAAAATTGACCATGCCGCCAAATTGGGTGCCGTATTGCAGGCTCGCCGCGCCGCGCACAACCTCGATGCGCCGCAGCGCCTCGATCGGCGGCGAATAGTAGCTTTCGGGATAACCGAGTGCATCTGCGGCGATGTCATACCCGTTTTGGCGCGTGTTGAAATTGCTGCTGCGGTTGGGGCTCAGGCCGCGCCCGCCGATGCCGAGTTGCAAGCCGCCGCCGTCGTTTTCCCAAATGTTGAGGCCGGCGACACGGTTGAAGACTTGGCGGGCATTGTTGGTAGCGAGGTTGGCGGTCACCTGCTCCAAGTTGATGAGTTCGCATTTGCGGGCAGCATAGATGCCCATGCCATCGACGGCACGCATCCAGTTCACGCTGTTGGCTTGGGCGGTGATTGACACACCCGAGATACTGGAATAATTGTAGGGCAGGAAAAGATTGACTTCGACGTCGGCATCGCTGACCACGACCGTTTCCGTGATTGCCTTCGATTGCCCCGATCGTTGGATGCTCAGCACGTAAGTGCCGGCACTCAAGGGGCCAAAAGCAAATTTTCCCGAAGAATCCGTGTCTTGGCTTGCGCCTGTCGGAGCCAGGGTCACCGTGGCGCCTTTTGTTCCCCAACGCTCGACATGTGTGGTGCCATGGGAGTCTATAAAGATGCCTTCATTCCCAAAGATGCCATGGATACGCTGCGCCCGGAGGCCAATGGAGGTCAGGAGAATGAATGGGAAAATCAGCAGGAAACGCATCTTCATCTTTTGGTTTCCTCCGAATATGTGGGCATTGCCTGCTCATAAGGCAGTATGAAATCCTTGGTCTGAAAGCCCTCGACTTCGAGACTCAAATCCACCTTGGGATCGATCAAGGGCCGTGATCCACCGCCGTTCAAGGTAGCATGGACGTCGGCGTAGACTTCCGGGTTTTCGATTCCGCGGGCTTGATATTCAGCGTCCAGGAAATGCGCGAATTGCAAGATGAGATCGGGCTGGGTCGCCATCATTCGCTCCTGATTGGGCTGGAGGTAGTCTGAGTTTTGCACCTCGGTCGAGCGCCCCGTTTTGGGATCGCGGATGTGGAATGTCGCATAGCCGGCCTTCTCCATCAGCATCACCCGCCAACTGAAACGGTAGCCTTGCTCATGCCAAAACAAGTTTTGCGGATAGAGCAGATAACGAAAAGGCAGCAAAACCTGGATCGCAAAATGAAGCGCAATCAAGGTGGGAAACGCATTTGTAAATTTGGGTTTCCATTCTCCCTGAGTATGCGTGGCGGATGATTTTTGCCACGACGCCATGAAGGCGCGGAGCGTCGGAGTTTCCACTTCGTGCATTTTTGCATTGGTGGCCTTCATCCGCACAAAGCTCCACAGTGCTCGCATTCGGCCCTGCCATTTCTCATGCCATTCCCCCGGAAAATAGACCAGTGTGCCGAGGATCATGATAAAAGGAAACATCCCGATCGGAAACAGCCACCAAGTAATCAGGTGAAATCCAATCACGGCCGCGTAAGCAAAAGGTCGGGTGCGCCGCATCAGCAAAAAGAAGGGCACAAAAAGGTCGTACAAACAACCCATCCAACTGAAAGCCATGGCACCCCAACTCGTTTTGAAGATCCAGCCGATCAAGGGATAATGCGAACGCGAAGCCAGCCACAGCTTGAGCGGCATCGCCCGCAGCAACCAGTCGGAATTCACCTTCGCGATGCCAGCAAAGACATACACGATCCCCAATTGCAGCCTGAAAATGCCGACAACCCAGCGAGGCACCTGCCCCACGACCAGATCAGGCTTCCGCCAAGCATCCACCGAAAAGGCCCGATGCGCCGGCACCCAAATCAGCAAGAAGGCCGCGATGGAGACAAAGTAATAGTGGTTCAGGTAATTGGTGACGTCGAGCAACTCGACGTAGGTCCAGGTCAGGAAAAACGCCACCGCCGACCAGCGGTAGAAAGCGCCCAACGCGATCCCCAAGGCACCCAGGGCCATGACTGCGAAGACCGCATACATGCCCGCTGCCCCCAAGGGCTGCACCCATTCAAAGCCGTAGTATTTGAAGAAAAAAATCGGCCGAATGTAGAGGTCGTCCACCCAGCCATTCAGCACAAACCGCAGCACGCTCACCAGCATGGCCGCTCCAAACAGCACCCTGAAACTGGTCAGGGGTGCGATGGAAATCGGTTGGCTGAGGTAGCTGCGCAGGCCGGTCATCTGTCAATCGCCGTCGGCGTCGGTATAGGTGATGAGGATGCTCATGGCCGAGGCCATGTCGGTCTTGAGCAGGATCACGAGCTTTTGGATCTCGGTATAGGCCGCCTCCACGGGTGCGCGGTTGCTCACAACGGCGCCGCTCATGGGATCGGGAACGGCCAGGAGCGCATTTCTCGTGGCGGTGAACTGGCTGCGAATTGCATCGGAAAGTTGGCCGCCGTTGTATTCGGGCTTCAGGGCCTGGAGGGCGTTCTCGAGACCGTAGCGGTCTGCCGCCTGCAAGCCCTCGCCCATGTAGATATTCATGAGGCCGATGACCTCTAGTCCGGCCAGCTCCGACGAGTTGCCAGCATACAAGCCCTCGACCTTCTCTGGCAATGGCTGATCAAAGGTCTGCTTGCCCAACGGGATGCCGATGCTCGCGGTCTTGACGATCTCAAGGTCGCGGTTCAATTCATTGACTAGGAGGCTCGTACTGCTGCCTACGTCGGTGCCGAGGCTGGCCTTGAAGGTGGCGAGATAGCCGCCGGTCCATTGATTGTACACGTTGGCGACGAGGCTTTGGATGTCACCCACGAGCGCTGCGAGGTAGGCCTGCAAGTGGGCCGAGTCGGCCGGCTGTGTGTAACGGGCGAGCACGGCAGCTTCATCATTTCCCAAACCGTACAGCATGAAGTCCAAGGCTGGGAAGCCGCGTGCATCGATGTTGGTGGCAACGTTGAGGTCCCAAGTGCCCGCATTCACATTCAGCATGATCTGCGTGGTGTCGGTCGGGAATGTGTTGAGGGCACTGCGCAGCGAGACGCTCGCTGCCGGGCCAAATTCGAATGGAGAGCACGGTTTCCAAGCTCCCCAGACTTGCGTGAAGTGGGTGCGCAAGTTGCCCAATGTGGTGAGCGTCGGTTGCGCACGAAAGGCAGCTTGGTCGGCAGTCAGCGTGGCCATGCCCCGATGCAAGTTGTCATAAGCGGGCACGATGATGTTGTCGCCAAGATTGGCGGTGAGCGCCGCACGGTCGTATTCCAGCGGATCGTTGTTGCGGTCCTTGCACGCTGCCGCGAGCAAGACCAGCAATGCTGTAAGGATGAGGGCCGAGCTGCGAAGTGTTTTCATCAGAGTTGGTCTTTCACATTGTCGAGGCCGTAGATGCTGGAAAGGGTGGCACGCGCGGCATCGATCGTGGGCAAAGTTATTGTATACAAGTCGGTTCCGAAGCTATCGAGCAAACTTTGCAGCTGGGCATCGGTGATTTTTTTGTCGGGATTGAATTTCAGGGCGCGGATGTAGGCGATGGCCTCCGAGACCTCGTGGTTGCGCAGGGCATCGTCTGCCAAGTGCGTCCTGGCTTCGTTGAGTTCATGGATGCCCGTGGCGGCAACCACGACCTCCCAATTGGCACGTATGGTCGCGGCGAGAATGTTCTTGGCATCGTAGTCGTCGTTGTCGATGGCGGCCCTACCGTGCAGAAACGCATCCATCAAGGGCTTGTTGCAGCTGAGAAGGGCATTGCGCTCGTTCACGACTTTGCCCCAAAAGCGGGCCTCGGCGGTATTGGTCGGGAAGTTTTTGGGGACGCCCAGGTAACCAAAGGCCTCGTCCCAGTGGTGTTGCATATCGGTGCCTTCGCCTGCCTCGATCGTTTCATTGTCGACATCATCGCCGATTTTTGCGTCGCTGAGGTAGATCGCTGTTGCCTGGTAGTAGAACACAGCCCCCATCAAGCCCTTTTCGATCATTTCTGTGTAGTCAAAGCCCTTGGCCGAGAGGAGAAAACGCTCGCTACCATCAAGACTTGTCGCGATGCCGGCTTGTCCTTGGGAGGCTGCGACCACAGAGGTGCTCGCGGCGCCCAGGCTGTCCATCCACGCCTCCAAGGACGATTGTTCTGCAAGAAAACACTTGTCCTTCAGTTGTTTGGTGCTGGTGAATGTAAATGGGCTCCCTTGATTGGAAAACATCGCTTTCAGGCGTTGGGCATCGATTACCGTGCCCGAGACGCGCCCGGTTTCCATGTACTCGGCCATTTCCGCGACCATGTCCAAGCGCTGGGTTTGGCCCGAATAGCTCACGTTTCCAAAATCATAGGTCGTCGGGACCTTGTAGTCGTTGATATCCTTGTCACAACCCGACCACAACATCGCCACGAGGGCCATTGCCGGGAGAAAAACCTTGGTACTGTACTGCTTCATCGCTTTCAATCTTATTTAGAACCATTCTAAATTGATGCAAAGTTATCGGTCGTTAGGGCGTGATCCAATACCAAATGAAGGTGAATTTTGTGAGGGACGGCCTACCTAAAATTGGGTAGTATCAGGGCTTCACGATGCCCGCATGCATCGCAAACAGGATCATCTCCGAGACGGAATTGATCGAGAGTTTTTTCATGATGTTTTTGCGGTGGGTGTAAACCGTATGCGTGCTCAGGCAGAGGCGGTCGGCAATGTCCTTGGTGGTGACGCCCTGGGCGATCAAGCCCACGATTTCGGCCTCGCGGCTGCTCAGGTTGCTGGGGCGGCAACTGCTGTCTGCGGGCGGTACTTCCTTCTCGAGGATCATCTCCAGGACCTTGTTGCAAAAAAAGCGCTCGTTTTTGGCCGTGGCGATCACTGCGCTCACGATTTCCTCGGGGCCGCAGTGCTTGGTGAGGATGCAATTGACGCCGTTGTCGAGGAGTTGGTGGATGTGGCTGCGCTCGTGGTCGTCGGTCACGAGCAAGACATGCACCGCAGGATGCGCGGCGTGCAGCCAAGCGATGTCGTCGATGGAAAACTGGTCGGTGTTGTGGTGGTCGATGATCACGACATGCGGCGCGGTCGTGGCGATGGCTTGTGCGAGTTCGTCACGGTCGGTGGCCTCGGCGACGACCCTGATTTGCTTCTGCCCGCTCAAAAGGTACTTGAGCCCAACCCGCGTAAGGTATTGGGCATCTGCCAGCACGATTTTGACCGTCTCTTTTCCCATCTTTATTTGGAACCGTTCTAAATAAGGTATTGTTCAGCGGAATACAAAATTTTGGGGATTAATTGGGGCGACTCAGTTGCCACTTGTGATTACCCGATGGACAAAAGGCGCCCATCGTTCGATCAGCGCAAGGTCGATCTTTTGATTGATCCATTCGTCGATGTAGTCCAGTCTCATTTGGAGGTAATCAGGCTCATTCAATTTTTCCAAGGTATTCTGCAGTCGTAGCAAGGTCTCCGGTGAAAGGCTATTCGTTGCCGCTGTAAGCGTGACGCGTCCAGTCCATATTTTGAGGTCAAACCAGTGATTTTCTACTTCGAAGGGATCGCAGAATGGTTTTTTCCAGCCTTTGGAGGTATTGAATGCGCGATAGCAGAGTCTGTGGTTGGACCATTCGTATGCCAACCAGGGATGGGTCTTTTTCGGGAAAAAGTGATCGGTGCCCATGGCATTGCTGTGGAATCGCAGCCCGAGATAAGCGCAAATGCCGTTGTAGGAAGCATGAAGTTGCGGGTGTGCCGCTCGCCAAAACGAGGCTTTTTCCCAAGGGAAATTTTCAGGTAGGATGTCATTTGGGCCCACATTGTTGGCGGCAAGAAAAGCCCTGCCGGGTGCGGCAACTTTTTGTTGAAAATCCTCTGGTTCAGGTTGTAGCTGGACGCGGATCATGCCCACCAACCTTTCTTCCTGCCCAGCATATCCCATTTGGCGAGAAACACATCGCCTGCGGGGAGCAAACTGATCAATTCGGCTTGAATGTTCTCGACCTTCTCGCGATCAAAATCATCCTGCCCTAGCACTTCTTCAGCCATTTTCAGGGCCTGCTCAGCTTCCTTGGACCGTGAAGAATTCAGGTCGAACGCCTTGCTCGTCAGCCATCTGTTTGCGTCTCCACGAACCTCGAATTCTCTCTTGGTCAGCACTACTTTTCGATGCCCGTTTTCGCCCACGAGATCCAAATCAAACCAAGCGTCGGACTCGGTGTTGAAATATGGTTCGATCGATGCCATGATGAGGGGCGAATGGGTTGTGGCAATGATCTGGACATTCATTTTCCTTCTAAGTGTCTTCGCCATTTCCGAGTATTGATTGTCGGGGCGGAGGCCAAAAACCAACATGCCTTGTATCAGTGCCATCAAACTTTCCAAAAGCGAAGGCACAATCTTGAGTTGCCAACTAGGGTGCAGGTGGGCATCCACCTCGTCGATGAGAAATAGGATTTCAGTAAGCGGCGCCTTTCCCCGAATTTCAGCGGCCCTTAAATGCTCCACCCACGTCCATACCAGCAAATAGGCAAATGTCACCATCCTTTTGATCCCGGAAGACGCGTGAACCACAGGCACCTTGCCTTCATAGGACATTTCAATTGTCGGCATGTCACGCACATCGTTCAAATCAATCCGCGTGAGTTCGCCAGGTTGCAATTCATCCTCTCCGTTTGGGGAAAGCGCGGCCAGCACCTTTCTGAGAATCTCAAACTCCAGCCCATTTTTGTTTTGCCAACTTGCCCAATCGCGTATCAGGCCATTGGACAACAATTGCCCGTCTTTCAAGCTTTCCAACCCGTTGATGATTTCAGAGGGATTGAAGACGTAGGCTTGAGGCAGCTTCTCGCGGATGGCCTCATCGGCGACATTGCGATAGGGGTCAAACACGGCACAGCTGCCGTCTGCCATCAGATAAATGGAGATGCTATTTGGAGTTTTTCCATCTTCGGAGGGCGTACCAGCATCGCCAGCCGGTAACCAAGCTTGGGCAGAACGACTAAACAAAATGGAAGTCCCCGGAAACTCGATTTTGGATGGCAAATCCTTGATTTTTGGAAGAATCTTATAACCTGCTGTCAGGCTCGGGTTGACTTCTTTGGGCCAAAGCCCCGTGACATTGTACCACGCCACATCCAACAAAAAACTCTTCCCCAAGCCGTTGTCGCCCGTCAAAATATTCAGCCGCGAGCCCAATTCCAGCTCCATTTCCTCGGCGGGGCCCACGTTTTGCAGTTTCAGGTATTTCAGCATCTTTTTCTTCCCGGGCCCAAGCAGCCCGCTCCGATTTTTGGTAAAGATAAAAAATCGACGCTTACGATTCACTTTGCGCAAGCCGCCCAAAAATCATTGCCGCTTACTTCTTTTCTCCCCGATTTGCCCGCATTTGCTTATTTTTGAAACTCACACAGGCATCTACCCTCATGTCCAATTGCTGGCGCGAAATCAGGTTTTGTTTTCCGTGGCTCCTCCTGAGCTTGCTGGCGCTGCCTGCCTGCCGGGAGGCGAGCGCACCCCTGCCCACACAGGCGGTGACACCCGCCGAGGCCCACCCCCGCGCCGGGGCCGACTCGACCCTCGCGACCCTCAATACCCGCCAAAAAGCCGCCCAACTCATCCTCGTCGCCGCCCCGCCCGACCTGGACTCCGCGTCCCGCGCCGCATTTGCCGACTCGCTCGCCACTTACCGCTTCGGCGGACTCGTGCTCGATGTCGGGCAGCGCGACAGCATGCGCCTGCTGAGCGAGGCCTGCACGCAACGCGCCATTTTGCCGCCGTGGGTCGCGCTCGATGCCGGCACCGACTGGGCGGCGGCACAGGGCTGGCCATCGCTGCTGTCGGTCGGTACCGTCGCCTCAGACAGCCTTGCGGCCCTCTGGGGAGGCGCCTTGGCGGCCGAAAGCCAGTTTCTCGGCGCACAGATCTGCATGGTCTCTGCTGGCAAGGTCGCCCACAAGGGCACATGGGCGAGCGATGCCCTGAGCGCGGTGCCCGCGGTCGTGGCGCGCCTGAGCGACTCGCTCGTGGCAGGCATCGAGCACGCTGGCGTGCAAGTGGTCGCGCGGCCGCTCGTGGACTTGGCCGACCGTGCCGAGGCCGACAGCCTCGCGCCGCCATCTGACTTTCGCGACGGCTTGGTGGAATTGAATGCCGGGGAGGCCATGCCCTTGCAGCGACTGGCCCGGGACCATCATGGACTCTGGATGCAGACGACGGCGGCCACATTCAGGGCCATCGACAGCCTGCCGATCGCGCGTTCGGCCAGGGCAGAGGGCTATTTTTTGCGTCAAAAGATGGGTTTTGAGGGCTTGTTGCTGTCTCCAAGGCCGGGCGAAGCGGCGCATTTGTTGGCGGGGGCAGACTTGCTGGTGGCGCCCGCCGATCCTTTTGCGACCATCTCGGACATCTTGGCTTATGTGGATGCGGGGAAAATGAGCCAGCAATGGCTGGATTCCCTGGTGCGGCGACAGCTCATCCAAAAGGCGCTGCATGGGCTGGACCGTCGGTCCCTGCACCCGATGATAAGCCTCGATCCCCATGGGCGATTGGCGCAACTGGACAGGGCGATCGGCAAGGCGACGCTGGTCGTGCTGCGCGACACCAAGGGGCGATTGCCGCTGGGCACCAACATCACGACCGCCAAGGTGGCCACCATTGCCTACGGGCTGGGGCACGTGTCTGAAATGCAGGTGGCGATGGGAAATTACGCGTCGATGAGCCATTATTTGCTGGGCGCAAAGGCCGACTCGCTCGCGCTCGCCCGACAATTGGAGCAACTCAAGAAATTTGATTACGTGATCGTGGGATTGCACGCGGGCTTGACCGCAGCAGCTGCCGACGGGCGACTGCCGCGACAAGCCGTGGACTTCCTCCTGAAATTGGACCGCGTGACGCGGCTCGTGGTCGTGGACTTCGCAGGGCGCAATTCCTTGGAGGATTTGCGCGAATTGTCCTGCCTGGCATTTGTCGCGGAGGACCAAGTGCGCAGCGCGGACTTGGCGGGTCAGGCGCTCATGGGTGCATTTCCCGTGACAGCGCTGTTGCCAGACGATGTTTCCCCCTCATTTCCCGCAGGCACAGGCAAGGTGCTCTCCAAGAAACTCCGCTTTGAATACACCCAGCCCGAGGACCTCGGCATGGATGCCGTGGCCGTGGGACGCATCGACTCGCTGCTGGATGACGCGATCAAAAAGGGCGTTTTCCCAGGCTGCCAGGTGTTTGCAGCCAAGGATGGCAAGGTGTTTTTGCACAAGTCCTACGGCTACCACGACTACGAGCGCAGCCTGCGGGTGCGCAACGATCACCTGTATGACATCGCCTCGGTGAGCAAGATCGCCGCGACGACCCTGATGGCCATGAGCGCATTCGACCTCGA
The DNA here is from genome assembly GCA_031375795.1 of Bacteroidota bacterium. Lineage (GTDB taxonomy): Bacteria > Bacteroidota > Bacteroidia > J057 > JADKCL01 > JADKCL01. The sequence continues at coordinate 2,520 of JANMIM010001080.1, read as the reverse complement.
TACCCTGCTGCTGGACCGGCCACTCAAGTATTTCATGCCCGATTTGGATTCGACATTTGTCACGATCAAGGACATCACGCCCCAGCAATTGCTTACGCACACTGCAGGGCTGCCGGCGGGCATCGTGCTCAACAAATACTTCCGCATGATCTCCGCCCCCGATTCGATCCGCGGCAAAATCTACAGCAAGGTGCCCGACAGCCTGCATACCGTGCGCATCGCCGAGGAATTGTACCTCGCGCCGAGCTACCGCGACACCGTCTGGGACAAGGTCAGGCGCATCTACGTGGCTCAGCCGGGCAATTATGAATACAGCGACCTGAGCATGTACCTCATGAAGGCGCTGCTGGAGCGGATCCTCGGGAAGGCCATCCAAAACTATGTGCAAGACAATTTTTACAAGCCGATGGGGCTGCGGCGTATCTGCTACAATCCGCTGGACAGGTTTGAGCGTGAGGAGATTGTGCCCACGGCCCAAGACAAGCACTGGCGCAAGCAAGTCTTGCAGGGCGACGTGCACGACCCGACCGTGGCTTTTTTGGGCGGGGTGGGCGGCCCCGCCGGGATATTCTCCACGAGCAACGACCTCGCCACCGTGATGCAAATGCTGCTCAATGGCGGTGCCTACGGCGGGCATCAATATTTCAAGCCTGAGACCGTGCAATTGTTTACGAGCCGACAGCCCGGCAGCCATCGCGGCCTCGGATTTGACAAGCAATTGCAATCACCGAGCTGCGAAAAGGGCTATTGCTGCTTCAGTGCCGACCCCGAGACCTTCGGGCACTTCGGCTTCACCGGCACCTGCGCCTGGGCCGACCCGCGCAACCAAATCGTCTACGTATTCCTCAGCAACCGCGTCTACCCCGACGACACCAACAAAAAAATCAACGCCTACCGCATCCGGCAAGGAGTGCAGCAATTGATCTACGATGCCCTAGGATTGGGGATGGCGCCGCTGCCGGATTGTTATGTGGAATGAATAATTGAAAATTGAAAATGGAAAATGAGGCCAAGGGGCATCCCATTGTCCATTTTCCATTCTCCATTATACATTATCCATTTTCCTCAGACATCTGCCTTGTCCCAAGTGAGTTGTGCAAGCTTGGTGGCTTTTTGTGGCGTGGAGAATCGTTTGTTGGCTTCGTCCCACTCCTTGGGCAATAGGATGCGGCCGGCCTGCTCGTGTGTTTCCTGGTATCCCCAAAACGTGAGCGCAAATCCGACGACGACCAGTTCCTTTTTCACATGGAGCGGCGGCACGGCAGCGATGGCGGCGCGGATGGCGGCTTTCATGTCTTCGGTCGGTTCAAGGGCAGGGAAGACATACCATATACGGTGTTCGCCCTTGGGGTTGAGGCCGACGACGACCGTGCCATAGTTGGGGGTGCCGGGTGCGAGGTTGCCGATGCTCTTGCGCAGGGTCGAGGAGACATTGAACAAGTAGTTGTCGAGGTCGCTGAGCTTGTCGATGTATTCGCTCACCTCCGCCTCGGGCTGATAGCGCAGGTGGCGTTCCATCTTGGAGCCCAGGACTTCCTTGGCCGGGATCTGCTGGCCCGCCGTCGAGTCGTAGGGCGCCTTGCCATTTTCGCCCACAGGTTGCTTGGACGTGCCCGGATCGGGGGCTTTTTCAGATTTGCCACAAGCCGAAACCAGCAAGGCAAGGAGCAGCAGTAGGAGGGATGCGTTTTTCATACGGCAAAATTAGTCTCACAAATCGGTGCGAAGATAGGGATAATGGCTTTGATGGAAAGCGGGGCTCGCAGATGATGGCTACGTTCGCCCCGGCATGGCGGCAGCAAGCATCCTTCCTTTGCAAAACATTGACCAGCCAAGGTTACTGAAAAATTACGATATTAACCGATACTGCAATGGATCATTCTTCTGTCCAGCGGTTCAGGGGGCAGCCGTCCAAACGCGAGACATGTTTTTGAGATACTTCGCGTTTGAGGCGCTGAACAGCACGATTGCTTGTGGACGCTATGATCTGCCCCCACTTCCCGGAAATCTCTCCAAAAGGCGTTTACTTTGCATGCCCCCCAACAAAAAAAGAGGCCATCGCTCTCGCAATGGCCTCAATCTCAAGCTCCCCCTCCTGGACTTGAACCAGGGACCTACTGATTAACAGTCAGCCGCTCTAACCAACTGAGCTAAGGAGGAATTTGTATAAGAACGTCTCTTTTGAAAAAGAGAGAGCAAAGGTGGGTGTTTCTGGAGAAACCTGCAAGCTTTGGGCAAAAATATTTTTTCGTTTGTGGCTTTCTCAAACGCATTCAGCGACTTCCGTCTGCCTGGCGGCGGTGTTTTTGTGGGTTGCGCTTGGTCGATTGCTTACATTTTCCAAACATTGCAGGCTCAAGAAATGCAAGTCCGATGAAATTCAAGGCCATTTGTACTGACATCGACGGGACGCTCCTCAATGCCGACCGCCAATTGTCGTCCGCGACGCTCGATGTCCTGCGGCGCGCGCGGCACCATGGGCCGATCATCTTGGCAAGCTCGCGCATGCCGGCGGCCATG
>JANMIM010001065.1:0-1017 GCA_031375795.1 Bacteroidota bacterium | reverse complement strand
ATCAATGGTCTTTCACCTGGACAAATGTATCGGGTGCCATACATGCTCTATCGCTTGCAAAAACATCTGGACCGACCGTCGGGGTGCTGAGTATATGTGGTGGAACAATGTCGAGACCAAACCCGGCACGGGATATCCGACCAAATGGGAGGATCAAGACATCTACAAGGGTGGCTGGGTCAAGAATGGCAACAGCGTCTCGCTCAAGGGCGCCGGCAAGCTCAAGGGGCTCAAAAACATCTTCCACAATCCGCACATGCCGGTTTTGGAAGACTATTACATCCCCTGGGCCTACAAATACGAGGACCTTTTTGAGGCGCCTCAAGGCGATGACCAACCCACGGCACGTGCGGTATCTCTCATCACCGGCAAACCCATCGAGGTTCAATCGGGCCCGAACTGGGACGACGACCTCGGCGGCTCGCCCGACTATGCCCGCCAAGACGTGAACTTCTCGGCGCTCACCGATGCCGAGCAAGAGAGCATGTTCCAATTGGAGCAGATGACGATGTCATACCTTCCCCGGATTTGCAACCACTGTCTCAACCCCGCTTGTGTGGGCTCCTGCCCGTCAGGGGCGCTCTACAAGCGCGGCGAAGATGGCGTTGTACTCATCAACCAAGAGCGCTGCCGCGCTTGGCGGATGTGCGTGACGGCCTGCCCCTACAAAAAAAGCTATTACAACTGGCATACGGGCAAATCCGAAAAATGCATCCTGTGCTACCCCAGGCTGGAGTCGGGTCAGGCACCTGCTTGCATGCACAGCTGCGTGGGCCGCATTCGTTACCTCGGCGTACTTTTGTATGATGCCGACCGCATCGAGGAAGTCGCGAGCTGCGATGAAAAGGACCTTGTCGACACCCAATTGGGCATCTATTTGGATCCTTTTGATCCTGAGGTGATCAAAAGCGCTCTCAAAAATGGCGTAGCGATGAGCACGATCATCGCCGCCCAGAAATCCCCCGTGTACAAATTTGTGAAGGTCTGGAAATTGGCACTGCCGCTGCACCCGGAGTA
>JANMIM010001033.1:0-7790 GCA_031375795.1 Bacteroidota bacterium | reverse complement strand
ACCAACCAACCCCCAAAACCCAACGCAATCCCCGCATTTTCACACCCACATTTGCCACATCCAAGCCCCAAAAGCGGCCTTCCACCCCATGTGAATAAGAATTAAAATGACAATAAGGAAAGTAAGTGGTAAATTTCCCAGTTTATTTGATATCGGATATGGATTGGTGTAAAGCTAAGGTATTCTTTTTGCTCTTGTTGGGATTGGGTTTGGGGCGAGTGTCTGCACAGACACCCAGCTCCTGCTTTGAAATTGAAAGCATTCTGGTCGATGCCTGTGGCGGTGCCAGTGAGGGCCTCAATGAGATGCTCCAATTTCACGTAGGGCCTACGGCGCTCAACGTGTCCAATCTTACGGTGAACTTTCCGACCGCCGGAAACGTCTGGACCGGTGCATGCCAAAATGCCACGACGGCGGGGATCGTATCGGGCCTCAACGCCACGATTACTGGTTGCGGTTTGATCAGGGAGCCTGTGGCGGGCGTGTTGCCGGCAGGCAGTCGCGTCTTGTTGTTTGCAAGTACCAGCGTGAACCCTGCCGCACATACATTTGCCGCCTTGGAAGACACGATCTACGCGATCTTTCACTGCGCCAACTACACAGTCGGCAATTTCGCAAATTTCGGTGTCGGCATCCGCACGACGACCATGACCTTCAACCCACCGATCGGCTGCACCGAGACCGTGTCTTATGACCGAGCCTTGCTCACCAATGTGAACGGCGCCCAGGTCTATTTCTCCTGGCCTGGGGTCGCGACTTATGTCACGCCCGGTTGCGTCGCACCCTTCATTCCCCTGAACCCCGACGCTGGCCTGCCTCAAGCGGTCTGTGAAGGCGGCACCATCAACCTCTCGGGAACGGTGGGTTTCGGTACACGGCCGCACGTCTGGACGGGCGGCACGGGCACGTTTGGCAATGCCACCGCGCTCAATACCACCTATACCCTGGGAGTGGGAGATGTGGGTAGCTTTTACCTGTACATGAATGAGTCGACGATGTGCCGCACCAGGCGTGACTCGGTGCTCATCAGCGTCAATCCCAGGCCGGTATTCACCCTGCCAGCCGACACCGCCTTTTGCGGCAACTTCTCCTTGCTCGTCGGGCCCAGCATCGCGGGCGCCAGCTATGCCTGGAGCAATGGCCCCACCTCGCAAAACATCACGGTGACCGCGCCGGGCACCTACACGATCACCCTGACCAATGGCGCAGGATGCACCAATACCGACGCCATCACCATCGGCACATTCACACTGGACAGCGTCGGCCTGCCCAATGACACCTCGATCTGCGCGGGTGACTCCCTCACCATCAGCCCCACCTTGCTGGGCGCTAGCTACACCTGGAGCACCGGCGGCACGGGACCCAACATCACCGTGCAGACGCCAGGCTCCTACACGATCTCCATGCTCACCGCCAACAACTGCCTGGGCAGGGACACATTTGTGCTCGCCAACTTTGCCCTGCCCATCTTGGACCTCGGCAACGACACGACCATCTGCCCCGGCAATGGATTCTCCCTCAATGCCGATCCGCTGGTGCAAAATCCGGGTGCGACCTTTGTTTGGTCCCCCAGTGGCAGCGGCCCCTCGATTTCCGTTCCCGGCCAAGGCACCTATGCCGTGACCGTGACCAGCACCGATGGTTGCGTCAATACCGATACATTGGTCGTGGGCGAAAGCCTCGCGCCGCCGCTCAACCTGGGCGCCGACACGTCGATCTGTGCAGGCGATTCATTGATCCTCAATGCAGGGTCGGGCCTCAGTTACGTATGGAACAATAGCGCCACGAGCCAGACGATCACTGTGAACCAGGCGGGTAGCTACAACGTCGTCGTGACCTTCGGGGCGAATTGTTTCTCGCGCGACACGATCGTCTTGGCGATCGACGCATTGCCGATCGTGGACCTCGGCAACGATACTTTGTATTGCCCCAGCACGGGCATCGTCTTGGATGCGGGTGGCGGTGGCGCAAGCTACCAGTGGAATACCGGCGACCTGACCCAGCAGCTCACACTGTCGGGTGGCGGTACATTTACGGTCACGGTCACCAATGCGGCAGGCTGCGAGGCCAGCGACCAGATTGTCGTCTCCAGCGGCACCGAGCCGCAGGTGAGCCTCGGGCCCGATGTGCGGCTCTGTCCCGGAAGCGACGTGACCCTCGATGCGGGACCCGGCAACACGACTTATCTCTGGAGTACGGGCGCCGGCACGCAGGCCATCACCGTCAGCACCGCCGGACTTTATTATGTGCTGGGCACGACGTCTTGCGGCACCGATTCGGCGGCCATCAACGTGACGGTCGCCCCGGCGCCATTTGCGAATGCAGGTCCAGACGATACGCTTTGTGCCGGCGCCAACATCACGTTGGCGGGCTCCACGGCGGGCGGGGCTAGCTACAATTGGACCACGACCTCGGGCTTTTTTAATACGCCTGATTCGCTGAACCCGATCTATGTTGCCGACAGCAATGCCAGTGGCCCGGTGACCTTGGTGCTCACGGTGACCGACACATGCGGCACGGTGACCGATACCTTGGTCATGGAGATTCTCCCCAGGCTGCAGATGACCTTTGTATTGCCAGACACGGTTTGCTACCAGACACCCATACAGATCGCCTACACGGGCAATCCGACGTCGGTGCTATGGGTGGGTCACGGCACTTTCAGCGACTCGACTGGCAACCCGACCGTCTACACGCCGGCGCCCGGCGAGGCAGGGCAGATCGACATCAGCGCCATCGCCACCGGGCAATGCGGCACGGCCACCTTCCACACGAGCTTCTTTGCCGAGGACACCGTGATCGCCAACTTTGATTGGTCGCCCACGACGATCTATCCGGCGACCTGGGTCAATTTCAACAACCAGACCTACCTCCCAGGATTGGCGGCCCACTGGAGCTTTGGGGATGGATTTTTCTCGGTCGAGCACGATCCTGCCCACCAATTTTACAATCCAGGCACCTATACGATCGAGTTGGTGAGTTACGGCCGCGGCGGCTGCAACGACACCGTCGTGCGCACGCTCAATGTCATTCGCCCAGACACCATCATCCCCAACGTCTTCAGCCCCAACGGCGACGGCATCAACGATTTCCTCGACATCGTGGTGCCACCGACCGAGTACTTCTCGGTGGGTGTGTTTGACCGCTGGGGACACCGTGTTTTCTCCAGCACCAATCCTGAGCTCAAGTGGAATGGCAAGATCGGCGATGCAGACGCGCCCGAGACGGTCTATTTCTACGTGATCGAGATGAAGCCCATCGCTGGGGCGGTGCTGCGCTACAATGGCTCGGTGATGTTGCTGCGGTAGGTTTGGCCGATCGAGGAAAATAGGGGAGAATCGCACCACTCTACAAGCCGAGCCCGTGGCTGGAGCTGGCCCTGAGCAAGGTCGAACGGGGCCACCAGGGCGATCAACAGCCCACCTCGGGCGGGATTTCGCAGCATAGATTTCGCCAAATAAAACGACCTGAAGTTGTAGGCGCTCTCGCTGCGCCTGAGGCGCGCTGTCGATCGGCGTATTGGCCGGAGGCCAACGCCTCGATGTACAATTTGCAAAAGCACATTCAACCGAGAAATCCAATGAGGCCCAAGCGCATTACAATTATGTCGGCCAGCTGCTGCTTGTGAACATTTGCCGTCCGACATCCTGCTCCCAACGATGATTTTCATTAACTTGAACCCAAAATAGATGCAATGAAGAAAATAATCCTCGCCGCAGTTTGCTTTTTGACTTGCCTCGGGCTGCATGCACAGTCGCTCACACTGCGCCACATGGTGCAATTCCCCTACGTGACCAATGCCTTGGGAGACGTGGGGACCAACGATTGCTGGGGCTATACCGACTCGCTGGGCGTGGACTATGCCATTGTAGGCAATTTGGATCACGTCGCCTTTGTGCGGGCGAGTGACGGGGTGGTGTTGGATACCGTGCAGTTGGCATCGCTAGGAGACGCCTACTATCACCGTGCCATCGTGAGCGTGGGCCACTATTGCTACGCCGTGAGCGAGATGTTTGGCAAGCGGGAAGGTTTGGCCACGATCGACATGCGGTATCTGCCCGACAGCGTGCATTTTGTGGGCAGTTACAATGCCAATGGTACGATGGTCAAGTGTCATGAAATCGACCTGGACCGGGGGCGTCCTTTTCTCTACATGGAGGCCGATGAGCAACTCGGGCAAAATGGCGTGGAGATCATCGACATCACCAATCCTGAGAGTCCAACCAAGGTCGGATTCATTGCAGTGCCCAATACGCACGACATGACGGCCAGGAACGATACCGTATGGATCGCCGAGGGCTATACCAAGGCATTTTCGGTCTATGATTGCACCGACAAGGGCAATCCCGTGCTTTTGGGGCGCATCACGAGCCCCAATTTTGGGTATTGCCATGGCATCTTTCCCAGCGACGACGGCAAGTATTTCTTTACCACGGAGGAGACCGCCAACAAGACCGTGAAAGCGTGGGATGCGCACGACATGAACAACATCTTCATGCGGGGTCAATACTTGGGCATCAACAACCTGGCTCACAACGTCTATGTGATGGGCGACTTGCTGGTTTTTTCCCACTACACCGCAGGCATTACGATCGTGGATTGGACAGATCCTGACAATCTCGTGGAGATCGCCAGCTATGACACATACGCCCCCAACAATATCGCCAATTTCTACGGGACCTGGGGTGGATTTCCCTATACCCAAAATGGATACATCTACGCCAGCAATTTCGAGGGGAGGCTCTTCATCCTGGACTGGGACCGCAATTTGGTGGCTGTGGATCAAGGCCAACCCAAGGTGGCAGGCCATAGCTGGCCCAACCCATTTGCCGCCTCCACCAATGTGCCGCTGCATTTGGACGCCGAAGAAAAGGTCGTCGTGAAGGCCATCGACATGCGTGGTCGCGTCGTCGAAACGATTTTTGAAGGCCAATTGCCGGCCGGCAACTACACGTTGCCCTGGCATCCTGCTGCAGAGATCGCCAGCGGCAGCTACCACTTGCAGGTCGCGGTGGGCAACAGGATGCACACCGAGCAGGTCATTTTCCAACGTTGATCCAAGATTTCCATTCGCCACAGCCATGCGTATTGTTTTGCAAGTGTTTACCACCCTCATGTTGGTTTCCATGCTGCTGGGCAGCTTGATGATGGCGCAGATCGATGGCCGGCTGGCCACGCGGAGCCTGATGATGCATGATACGGGTTTCTCAGGCGAGCCATCGCAACCGCAGATCGGTGCAGGCGGCCATGCAAGTGGTCGCTGGTACACCAGCTGTGGGATATGGCTGCTTTTGGCCGTAGGATCGTTGTGGGGTGTTGTGGCGACGTTTCTCCGCAAGCATGCGCTGGGCATGTACACGGGCATCGGATTGCTGGCCCTCACGGTTCTTGGGGTCCTCTATCAGCCGAGTGGCGGCGATTACCTCCGCAACGATCCCAAATACACCGGTATGGGCATCGCCTTTTTTGGCTTGGTCGGCATGCTCATGCTCATCGCGCTCCACACGGTGTTCAAACCGAAGACGGAACTTCAAGCCGCAAAACCATTGACGTGGCGCAATTGATGGCGGGTAACGATGGAATGTAGGCAGTGGAATTGCGGAGATGGCTTATTCCCCTGCCCCCAAAGCAGGTGATTCGTCCTCCAAGCCTGCATCTGCTTGCGCATCAGGGCCTTCCTCCTCTGTCTTGCGACTCTTGCGTCTAAACAGCGGACTCTTTTTGTCCTTGAGGTCATCGAGGTCGGTGACCCCGCCCGAGAGCACGTATTTCATCAATTCGGCGGCTTCCACGTCGGGGATCGGCGTGAGCAGGTGGCTGGGCACGATGTACAATTGCCCGGAGACGCTGTAGGAAAAGGGCACGTACACGGCGACTTTGCCCTCAAAGTCCTTGCCGAGTTTGTCGAGGCCATCGTCGGTCACAAAACCGATGCGTTGCAGGCCCGGTTCATTGCTCACGGTCACGAGCACAGGTTTGTTGAAGCGCTTTTTTTCGCCGACAAAGGCCTCCATCAAGTCCTTGATGGAGCTGTAAACAAATTTGAGTCCGGGCGTGCGGGTGAGCAGCTCCTCAAAGATCATGAAGAGCGGTTTCAGGAAAATCGTGGAGGCCAGGGCGCCCACCACCAAGACACCGATCAAGATGAAGAGCAGCGTGAGCCACTCGTTGGGCATGAAGCTGTAAAACCTGAGGAGGTCGTAGAGGTATTTGCCGGTGAGCACGACGGCCACGATGGGCACGACCGTGATCACGCCCTGCAAAAAGAAACTGAGGAGTTTATTCAGGAATTTTTTCACCGCGTTCCGACAGTTGGCTTTCGATCAAGGGCAGCAGCTCGACCAATCGCCGTAGGGTGGCTTCTTTCTTGAGGAATGTGCGGGCATCGTCTGCGATCATGCCTCCGTAGGATTTGCCCCCCTCCAAGGAGGACATGACGCCGGTCTTGCCGAGCAGGACGGCACCCTTGCCGATGGTGAGGTCTTGCACGACCCCCACTTGGCCCCAGATGCTCACATCGTCCTCGACCGTGACCACGCCTGCGATGCCTACTTGCGCCGCGATCACGCAGCGCTTGCCGATCACGGTATCGTGGCCCACCTGCACGAGGTTGTCGATCTTGGTATAGTCACCCACGACGGTGTCATGGCTCACGCCTCGGTCGATCGTGGTGTTGGCGCCGATGTCCACATGGTCGCCGATCAGCACACGGCCCACGCTCAGCATCTTGTCGCGGCCATAGGGGCGTTTTTTGAAGTAAAAGGCGTCGCTGCCGATCACCGCGCCACTGTTGATGCAGCAATGCTTGCCGATCTGTGTGTGGTCATAGATCGTGACGTTGGCATGGATCAGGGTACCCTCGCCGATCTCGACATCGCTGCCGATCACTGCATTGTGGCCGATCTCGACGCCGGGTGCGAGTTTCACATTCTCCCCGATCACCACACCTTGCCCGATCTTCACGTCAGGCCCAAAGTCCTGCATGCCGCCCAAATCCAAAGGCCGACGCGGTTGAAAGCGCATCGCCATGCGGTTGAAGTCCCTGAAGGGGTCGGTGCTCACCAGCAGGCCCTTGCCGGCTGGTGCCTCGACCTCCTGGTCGATCAGGATGGTCGTGGCAGCAGAGTTGAGTGCCTTGTTGTAATATTTATGGAAATCGACAAAGCAGAGATCGCCCGCCTCCACCTTGTGAATCTCATTCATCCCCACAATCAGGTGATCGGGGGGGCCTATGTAGCGACAACCCAAAAACTCGGCCGCATCCGCCAGCCGCATCGGTGCAGAAAATCTCATACCTTATCTCATCAAAATCAGGCTGCAAAGATAACAGGCTAGGCCATACGGCAAAGCCCCACTTTCCAACATTGGCGGCTCATCGCAGGCTGGTGTTTGGATGAACTTCGCGATCTTGTCGCCTCGGTGGTTGTGAATGACAAGTCACAAAGGGCTCTTTCGTGGAGCTCTTACCTCTTTTGGGGGAGGTGTTTCGACATTTCCTGATGGCTTGGTGTCATTTTGACAACTTCTCCGTTTCGTTGGTCGGTTGATTCGAGGCATTCATCGTAAGCCCCGTGTCATCAATCGAATGCAATCAACCTCCCTGAACGTGCGCCGTAAATTTGCCCAGAGTTTGAAATTGAATATGATTGTAATAGAATTTTCAGAAATTGGATTTACGGAGGACGAGAAATGAGACGCTCAAAGTGGTTCATTGCCACAGCAACCGGGGCAGGCATTAGTTTGCTGTCGGCCAGCAGCATGGCCCAATTGCGAACAGGGACGAAGGGGGA
>JANMIM010001010.1:0-1987 GCA_031375795.1 Bacteroidota bacterium | reverse complement strand
TGCGGTATAGCTGTATTGGCTGTAGAGGGCGCTGAGGTTGCTGAACATCTTGGGACCCCACTCGTGGCGCCATTGCAGGCTACCGAGCGTGTTGCCCCAGCGCAGTCCGAAGTCAAACGTGTTGGCGACGCCAGCAGTGTCGATGTCGTAGCCGCTGGCAAACCGGTCGCCACCGACATAGCCACCCAGCAGCAACCTGTCCTTGGGACCGATCACGTGCTGCAACTTGCCTTGCAGGTCCAGAAACGAGTAGCCCAGCCGGTTGCCTTTGAGCGGGAGCACATAGTGGTTGAGCACCGCGAAATAGGGTTCCAACAAGGTGCGCCGTGCCGAAATCGAGAAAGAAGTCTTGCCCTTGAAGATCGGTCCCGACAAAAATACCTTTGCCGAGATCAGACCAAGATTGGCGCCACCCTCCAATTTCTGCAGATTCCCGTCCTTCATTTGCAGATCCACCACCGAGCTCAACCGCCCGCCAAACCTCGCCGGAAATCCGCCCTTGACCAAGCGCACATCCTTGATCATTTCTGAGTTGAAGATCGAATAGAATCCAAACAGGTGGGAGGAATTGTACACCGTCGCGCCGTCGAGCAAGACCAGGTTTTGATCGGGGCCGCCTCCACGCACATAAAATCCCTGCGTACCGTCGCCGCCCGAGTGAACCCCTGGAAACATCTTGAGCACATTGATCACGTCGGTTTCGCCCATGAGGGCAGGCAGGCGGGCGAGCGCCGACATCGGCACCTCGATCACACTTGCTCCGCCCGACTCCATCGTGCCTACCTGCTCGGCGTCGGTGATCACGACGGTCTCCAGCGACAGGTCGCTGGTCATCTTGATCTGCTTGCGAAGGTCTTGGCCCAGGAAAAACCGCTCCCCGTGCAAGGCATAACCGAGGGAGGACACGATCAGTTTCACGCTATCTGCCCGGAGTCGCAGGCTGAAAAATCCGCCCTCGTTGGTGAGCACGCCCTGCCCGGTCCTGATGTCGTAGACTTGCACGCCCACAAGCCGCTCACCCGTCTCGCCGTCCTCGACGGTGCCACTCACGACGTAAAACGTTGGTTGTGACCTCTCTGGCACACGGGCCTGTCGCAGCACCACGATATTCTCCTTGGCCTCCCATTCCAAATCCAGCGGCTTGGTCAGTCGGTCCAGGGCCTCGCGAAGCGGCACCTTTTGAAAATTACCCGAAATAGGTTGTGGAGGAAGAATGCGGCTGTCGTAGGAAAATGTAACCGGCAAAGCTTGCTCGACCCTCCGCAACACTTCGGCAAGGCCCTGCTCCTCATATTTCAGCGTCAACGGCGCATCGAGCACACCCGATTGGGCATGCAGGGCCGCCGTAAAAAGCAGAGATACAACGATGCCGATGCTAAGAAAATAACGCATTCAAGGGATGCCGCTTACTCTGAAAGTGTCACCACCTTGCCAGCCTGGGTCACCTTCAGGCCATACATGGCCTGCAAGACTTCCAGCACTTGGCTGAGTGGCTTACGATCAAAGTTAGCATTTAAGAGCGCGGCATTCAAACGCTCAGGAAATTGTATGGTCACGCCATACCCGCGCTCGAGTTGCTCGGTGGCTTGGGGGAATGGAGTATCTCTGAAAATCAATCGATTATCGACCCACGCGGCGACATCATCGGCCTGCTGGGTCTCGCGGGAAAATCCAGATGCGTGGTCAAAATGGGCGACTTGGCCTGCGGTGAGTTCGAGCGAACCGCGCTGGTCGGCACTGAACCGCACACGGCCCTCGGTGACGCTGAGCTGCACCTGTTCGCCGACGTTGGAGACCCTCACGTTGAATTTGGTGCCAAGGGCCTGGGACTGGGCCCCGCCGGCCATGACGATGAAGGGGCGGTCCTGGTCCTTGGCGACCTCAAAGTAAGCCTCGCCGTGCAAGGTGAGCTTGCGGTCGGTGAGGCCGTAGCCGGGGGCGGCGTCGAGGGTCGAGCCGCCATTGAGGCGCACGTGCGAGCCGTCGG
>JANMIM010000998.1:0-2775 GCA_031375795.1 Bacteroidota bacterium | reverse complement strand
GGGATCGGTGTCTTGGTTGTCGTGGATCGCATAAACGATGTTGGGGGACGAAGGCGCAAAGCAGAGCCCAAAGCGGCCCGCTTTTTCGCCTTGTGCGATGCCGGTCATGCTCAGCGCCCAGGTTTCGCCGCCGTCGGTGGAGGCATAGATGCCGGAGCCGGGGCCGTCCTCGTCAAATTCCCAGGCTTTGCGGCTGCGTTGCCAGGCGGCAGCGAGCAGGTGATTGGGATTGGCGGGATCGATCGCGAGGTCGATGACGCCCGTTTCATTGTTGATGTAGAGCGTCTTGCGCCAAGTCGCTCCGCCGTCGGTGGTCTTGAAGACGCCGCGGTCCTCGTTGGGGGTGTAGAGCGCGCCGATGGCCGCGACCCATGCGGTCTTGGCGTCGGTCGGGTGAGGGATCACGCGGCTGATGTGCTGCGTGCCTGTGAGGCCCTTGTGCGACCAGGTTGCGCCGGCATTGTCTGAGCGGTACACGCCCATGCCCGCGTAGGAGCTGCGGCTGCTGTTGCATTCGCCCGTGCCGACCCATACGACCTCGGGATTGCCCTGGTGCACGGCGATGTCGCCGATGCCCATGGTGCCCTGCTCGTCAAAGATGGGCGCGAAGCTCATGCCATTGTTGGTGGTCTTCCAGACGCCGCCGCTGGCAAAGGCGACGTAGAGCGTCTTGGCGGACCTTGGATCGGCATCGAGGTCCACGATGCGGCCGCCTTGCTGCGTGGGCCCGATGTTGCGGGCTGGCAGGTGGGCGAGCAGGCTCTGCTTGCGGAGGTCGGCACGTGCTTGCGCCGCCGCCTCTACGGCGGCGGGGGTGGATTGGGCGAGGGCTGCTGAACAGGTCAGCAGCATGGCCACGGTGGACATGAGTATGCGCATATCCTTCAAAAATAGGGAGAAAATCGGCAAGGTTGACGTGAGGATTGCATTCAAGCTCTGCAAATGCTTTGCATTGATCCAACTGGAATTTGAAGCCTACCCCGCAATTACAAACGGCAGATAGGCCTTTCCCAAGTCATATTCATACAGCAGCACCTGGCGCAAGACGGCATTGTTGCGCATCAAGAAATAGAGTCCGCCCTGGGCGCGTAGCTGCCGCTCCTTTTCGTCGATGCCGAGATTGATTTTGTAAAGTTCTTTGGCAGCATTGGTAAATGCAGCCTTGAGGTTGAATTGCGAGCTTTCATAGTGCTTGAAGACCGATGAAAAGCAGAATGCCTCCAACTGCGGCTTGCGGTCGGTTTCTGTATTTTTGATGCCGTTGATGCCGACACAAACCTTGATCGCGTAATAACCCTCGGGTGTGATCTTCTGGATGTTGAAGAATTTGACGGCGATGTTCAGGACCTTGTCCATGGTGAAAGTGTCCCGGGGCGCGACCTCGGGATCAAGAAACCGGGCGCAGAAAGTCTGCATCAGCTCATTGAACGCTTTATTCTTTTGGAGGCCCTTGATGAATTCCAACTCGAGCTTGGTGCTGTCATTCGCAAAGGCCAAAAGCGCATCCTTGTCGATCACAGCATAGTGCTTGAGAAAATAATCGGCATACATGACGTTTGGATTGATCCACGCTGCCAGACAGGTCTTTTCAGGCACGGAGTCGACAAAGGTGAGTACCGTTTCTAAGTCGCCTTGCTCGTAGTATTCGGCACGAAAAAGGGCGTCATATTGATCGATGACATTGCATTTGGGGTGTTTCTGGGCGCGGCAGGTGCCTGCCGCCAACATGAAACAAAGGAGGGCGAATGTGATTGTTTTCATTTTGTGCGATGGGGATTATCGTGTGTGCGTCCGGAGCATCCAAAGGGAGCCTATCCCGAATATACTGCTGGCAAACAGAAGATGCAAAGATGGCAAAAATCGTGGGGCGAAATGGCGACTTGAGATCGATGGGATCCGTTTTCTGCCTAGGCGCCGGCATAGACCCTTGCGTACCGCTCCTCGATGAGCTGATGGTATCGTCCCTTCAGCTCATCGGAAAGGAAACAACGATTGACCCAATCGTCTGCAGTGGCCCTATTGGATTGAAATCGTAGGAAAACACGGTCGATCTGCCGAGTGGTCAATCCCAAACCCTCACCAAAGACTTGGAAATGTCGGCGATCAAATTTCCGCTTCTTGCCCTCCAATGTGAGCGCGAGCTCCTCCTTGTCTTCCAAGAGGACGATCGCTACATTCAAGAGGTCATAGGCCGGCGCCAATATCCAGCCCGAAGCAGACTGGATCATTGAAAAATTCTTGAGATGCATGTCATTGTTGCCGAATAGGAAGCTGAACAGGGTAAGTTCAAAAAAGAACAGCTTGTCCAGCATAGGATTGCTCGAGTAGGCCCCGAGCGCCTTCCCGATTTTTTCCATTGAACCCTTGTATTTTTCCACAGCCTCCATCACCTGAAACATGTCTAGCATGTGGATTTTGGTGCCGACCTCGGTGCGGTCGATGCGCTTGGTAATATAGGCCAACTCCCCAGACTTGAGCCTGATGAGGCTTGATGGGACGACCTTGATGCCATACGACTCTGCGATGCGCATGGTGACGTGCTCATTCTGCGGCAATTCAGGGAATTCGGCCGAGGGCGGCTTCAAGATGAAATTGCCTCCGAGCGCGTCGATGATGGTGAGTCTGGTATCGCTCTTTTGGATGATGTCGGCAACGATCGACATGGAGAGCTTGGCTTGAACGCCGGGCACAGAAACGCTGCGCTCGACGACGTTCTTGGCGAGCTCTGCCATCTCATCGAGACCATAGGGAATGCGAGGAACGGAACGTGAATTG
>JANMIM010000990.1:0-3512 GCA_031375795.1 Bacteroidota bacterium | reverse complement strand
GCCGGAGACCGCAAACTCTTCGAGCAGCACGATGCACACTGGATCGCCGATGGCCTGCCGCATGCCGGCGAGGTCATGATCTTCAACAACGGCCTTACCAGGGGCTCCTACTCCACCGTCGAGTTTGTGACCCCGTCCATCGATACCGCCGGCGGCTACATCATCGGCAGCGGACCATTCCTGCCGACGACTGCCAACCGCACATTGGCAACGTTGCCGGGCGACACCATTGATTCGGGGATCATGGGAGGCGCGCAGATGCTTCCCAATGGCAATGTGCTCGTGACGCGGGCAGTACGGGGTACTTTCCTGGAATTTGACTCGACCTCGCAAAAGACCTGGGAATATGTGAGCCCCATCATTGCGCTCGGCTTCCACCTGTCACAAGGCGCTACCGTGCCCGTGAATCCAATCTCGTGGGGGAATGCGGTTTTCAAGGCCACGAAGTACGCCCCCAACTACCCGGGGTTCACGGCGCCGCTGCCGCATGGCGACCCCTTGGAAACCAATCCTTATGCCGACACCTGCTTCACACCTGTCTCACGGGCCGAAGCGCAGGCGCGAACGTTTGAGGTATTCCCCAATCCTGCCCATGAGCTGATCCACATTCGCTCGGCAGCCTACCAAAAAGCCGATTGGACGCTGGTGGATGCCACTGGGAGGGTGGTGGATGCCGGGCGGATGCTGGGCTATGAGGCCGATGTCCATGTTGCAGACCTCCCAGCTGGCATCTATGTATTGCGCATCGGGAAATCCTATTTCCACAAAATGGTCTTGCAGGGCATGTAAGCGGCCGCACAGGTTTCCTGCGCAATAATTGGTTCCCAAAAATTGCTGGAAAACCCGACCCTATCGGCTCAGGTAGAGGTTGCGCTCCATGTACAGCTTCTGGAAGAAATCGTCGTTGAGGTCCTCGATGAAGTAGATGGCCTCTCCCGTCGACTTCATCTCCGGGCCGAGCTCCTTGTTTACATTCGGGAACTTGTCAAACGAGAATACTGGGAGCTTGATGGCAAAACCCTGAAGCTTGGGCTCAAAGCTGAAGTCGCTGAGCTTGTGGGTGCCGAGCATGACCTTGGTGGCATAGTTCACGTAGGGGATGCCGTGGGCCTTTGCGATGAAAGGCACGGTGCGCGAAGCCCTCGGATTGGCCTCGATCACGTAGACCTTTTCATTGGAAACGGCGAATTGCACGTTGATCAATCCCTTCACACCCAAGGCCAAGGCGATCTTGCGCGTGTAGTTTTCCATCATCGTCTGCTGCAAGGGCCCGAGGCTGAAGGGTGGCAAGACGGCATTGGAGTCGCCTGAGTGGATGCCGGCGGGCTCGATATGCTCCATGACGCCGACGATCTGCACCGATTCGCCGTCGCAGATGGCGTCGACCTCGGCCTCGATGGCGCCCGCCAAGAAGCGGTCGATGAGAATCTGGTTGCCTGGCAGGTCCTTGAGGGTGTTGATCACGTGCTCCTCGAGCTCCTCGTCGTTGATCACGATGCGCATGCTCTGCCCGCCGAGCACGTAGCTCGGCCGCACGAGTGCCGGATAACCCACTGCCTTGATGACGCGCAAGGCGTCGTTTGCATTCTCGGCCACGCCAAACTCAGGGTAGGGAATGTCGAGGCCTTGGAGCAATGCGGAAAATTGCCCGCGGTCCTCGGCGATGTCCAACGACTTGAACGATGTGCCTGCGATGGGAATCCCATACCGGTCCAGCTTCTCCGCCAATTTCAATGCCGTCTGTCCGCCGAGTTGCACGATCACCGCCACGGGGTCCTCGTGCCGGATGATGTCATAGATATGCTCCCAAAACACCGGCTCAAAGTAGAGCTTGTCGCTCACATTGAAATCGGTCGAGACGGTCTCGGGATTGCAATTGATCATGATGGTCTCAAAGCCGACCTCGCTGGCTGCGCGCACCCCATGGACACAGCAGTAGTCAAACTCGATGCCCTGCCCGATGCGGTTGGGCCCCGACCCGAAGATCACGACCTTCTTGCGGTCGCTCTTGACGCTTTCATTCTCCCCGTCAAACGTGGAATAGAAATAAGGTGTCTGCGCCTCAAATTCGGCGGCGCAGGTGTCGACCATCTTGAATTGGCGCGTGATGCCCAAGTCGTTGCGCTTGTTGTGGACTTCCGATTCGAGGCAATTGAGCAGGTGGGCGATCTGCCGGTCGGCGTAGCCGTTGCGCTTGGCCTCGATGAGGATGTCGTGGGTGATGGTGTCGATGTTGAATCCGGCGATTTCCTTGTCCAGCTTCACGAGGGCATAGATTTGCTCCAAGAACCACATGTCGATCTTGGTGGCCTTGTGGATGCGTCGCAAGGGCAGACCCATGTGCATGGCATCCTTGATGTGGAAGAGGCGCTCGCTGCTGGGGTGCTCCAGGCTGTACATGATCTCCTCCAGGTTCGTGAGTTCCTTGCCGTCTGCACCGAGGCCGTTGCGCTTGGTTTCCAGCGACTGGCAGGCCTTCTGAAGCGCCTCATTGAAGCTGCGGCCGATGCCCATGACCTCGCCCACCGACTTCATCTGCAAGCCGAGGCTGCGGTCGCTGCCACGGAATTTGTCAAAGTTCCACCGCGGGATCTTCACGATCACATAGTCGAGCGTGGGCTCAAAAAACGCCGAGGTGTTTTTGGTGATCTGGTTCTTTAACTCATCGAGGTGATAACCCACGGCCAACTTGGCGGCGATCTTGGCGATCGGGTAGCCCGTGGCCTTGGAGGCGAGGGCGGATGAACGTGACACGCGGGGGTTGATCTCGATCACGATCATGCGGCCCGACTCGGGGTCGATCGAGAATTGCACGTTGCAGCCGCCGCAAAACTCACCGATGGCATCCATGACCTTGAAGGCCACGTTGCGCATGTGCTGCATCTGGGTGTCGGGCAGTGTCATGGCGGGTGCGACCGTGATCGAGTCGCCCGTATGAATGCCCATCGGGTCAAAATTTTCAATGGAGCAGACCACGATGTGGTTGCCGATGGCATCGCGCAACACCTCGAGTTCAAATTCCTTCCAGCCGGCGATGCTCTGCTCGATCAAGACCTCGTGAATGGGGCTGGCATGGAGGGCATGGGTCAGTGCCTGGTCCAACTTGGCGGGGTCGGTGACAAATCCACCTCCTGTGCCGCCGAGGGTATAGCTGGGCCTGAGCACGAGCGGAAATCCGATCTCCTGGGCGATCTCCTTTCCTTGCAAAAAGCTCTTGGCTGTGCGGGCAGTGGGCACATCCACACCGATCTCGATCATGAGTTTCCTGAAGATCTCACGGTCCTCTGCCCGCTCGATGCCCTTGAAATCCACTCCGATGGTCTGCACACCATATTTTTTCCAGATACCGCCCCGGTCGCAGTCCATGGCCAGGTTCAGCGCCGTCTGCCCACCCATCGTGGGCAGCACGGAATCAATCGTGGGCTGCTCCTGCAAGATCTGGATGATGCTCTTGCGCGTGAGCGGCAGCAAGTAGATGTTGTCGGCGGTGCTGGGATCGGTCATGATCGTCG
>JANMIM010000982.1:0-2414 GCA_031375795.1 Bacteroidota bacterium | reverse complement strand
GAATTGGAAACAGCGGATATCTGGGGTCAAAGCATGGTAGCCTGATGGTCGAGTCGAGGGTGGTTTTCCAAGATCAGGCAGGTCGCCCCACACACCAGGTCGTCATGCAGCGCAGGCCCTGGACATTCGTGGTTTTGATCGGCTCCAACTGTCGCATGCCGTAGGCTTCTTGGAAGCCAAGCAGCATCGCCTCATCGACCAAATAGCGCTCAGAGCCGTCGGGCAATAGGTATCGGCCCTGACCGAGTGCCTGCACATGGTCCTCGATGCCGATCATGGACGCGAGCCGTATGAAAAGGAATCCATTGGGCGCGACGGCTGCCCAGACCGCACGCAACATCCGCTCGAAATGCGCCTCGTCTTGCGCAAAGTGCAAGACGGCATTGCAAATCACGAGGTCAAACTGGCGCGGGGCAAATGGATTTTCCTCGATGCTGGCCACCCGGAAATTTTCCAAGGGATTCTGCGGGGCAAGCGATCGACTGAGTTCTCGCACCACCCGCACAGCCTCTGCCTGCGGGTCGATGCCGCAAACATCATAGCCTTGTTGCAGGAAATAGACCAGGTTCCGCCCACCGCCGCAGCCCATGTCGATCACGGTTTTTGTGTTTTGAAAGCGACCTTTTTGAATCTGGTCAAAGAGGTAGATGTCGATGTTGCCGAAGGTTTCTTGGAGGGTGGGCATTGGGAATTTCATTGCGCGCAAATGCCTTGCAAGATAGTACCTATTGCTCGCATGCCACCTAACCATTCACCGCCCGTACGATTTTGGGAATGTCGTGTCCATAAAACCCGGTCCCATTGAAGCAATTGCACTCGAGGATCGCGTAGCGGCCTTCTAAAAACGCCACATCGATCACAAAAACGGCGTGCGGCTGATAGACGGAAATCGCCTCCTTCAAAAATTGAACCAGTGCCTCAGGAACATCCTCGGCGTCGATGTCGAGCTCGCCGTCCAGCACGTAGCGGGTCGTCGAGACCAATTTTCCAGCCACCACAAAACTCCGCCACTCCTTGTGGATGGCCTTGGGTTTGCCGACGATGATTGCGGTATCGGGATTCAGGTGCGGGTTTTCTGCGGATTTCAGTTGTGCCGCAAAGGCTTGGATGGCTTCAAAGGACATCACCTGTCCTGAAAATGCCTTGGTATCTGCGTCGGGGCGAATAAAAAACGCGGTTTCGGCGGGATGTTCCTCGGCTGCGAGCGCTGCAAATGTGGTCGTGCGCGCATCGTGGCTGAGCATGCGGCTGCCCCATCGTGCCAGGTAACTTCCCATGCAAAAGCGCTCGGGATCAAAGAAAACGCCGCTCTGCAGGCTTGGATCGCGGTAAGCATTTAAGATCAATGTCGTCGAGCCGTAAAAGACCAATCCCTCAAGCAAACCCTCGACCACCGGCAACTCATCGGAAAACGGGACCAACATCACCTCCTGGTAACCAATGCCATCTGCCTCCAAGGTCGCCTTGATTGTGGAGAAGACCTTTTCGTTGGTGAGATTTTTTTGAAGGATCCAGTGGGGCGTCGGCATGTTCAAACATAGTGATTCTTCCGCTCGCATCGGCCATCGTGTACCACGGCCAAACACATTTCATTCCAGCAATCCCCCCGCCGCGTCCCGATCAAAGATCGGGGATTACTCGAGAGGATCTTGTTGGATCTGCGACGCGGCCAGTTCCATCAGCGCGAGCAGCGCATGTACTTGGTCGAGCAGGTCTTCGGCCTCTGCATCCCACAAGGCGATTTGCCGCAGCCAGCGTTGGTTCCACTCTTTCCTTTCATTTTGATTTTCCATCTTTCACATCATCCCCGGGTATGTTGATCGGTGAATGATGGGGCTTTTCCGGCGGGGGACTTTTGGGCGGAGCAAGGAAAAGTTGTCAATGTGGGTAAGTCGCGGAATCCCAAGGGAGCGACTTATCCATGTGGGCATACTTTTACTTGTCGGAGCCCAAAATCCCGCGCCACCTTTGTCCCAGCATTCACCGATGGACATGCCTGGGGATTGGAGCCATGGAAATCAAAATGAATGGAAGGGGATGCATGCTTGCTCGGCAAGTATGCTATGCTGCCGGGGTCAAAGCATGAACCCAAGTGAATGCGGCAGTTTGCGATTTCAAATGCGTGAACGCTGCTGCAACTGCCAAGTGGCATTTGAAAGCCCCTCAAATTCACGTGGATGGACATCGCCACTTTGCCCACCGATCATGCGACAAATCGTCTGTTCCCTTTTTGCATTGGCCCGTTACATTGTCGTCCAACACCCCGAATACCATGAAAAGATTGCTTTTGTTTTGCCTGTTTGCCCTGAACGTCTCCCTCCTGCTCCATGCCCAGCCTGGCAAGAACCTCGTGCCCACGACCACCAAGGCCCGCGTGATCCTGCTGCTCAAGGACGTTGGCCGTGCGCCGATTC
>JANMIM010000968.1:0-12651 GCA_031375795.1 Bacteroidota bacterium | reverse complement strand
GGCCGATGGACAAAAGAACATTTGCCTCCGGCATGCGAGACCTATTTCCGCTTGCCAGAGGCAAATGTTCGATCGTCCTTCGGCCATAGGCCTTGGACTCGATCAGCTGACAAGAGGGGCTTCGCTCGACATGACGGCTACATTCTACGCCTACCCTATGCCTAATGCCACCGCAATATCGCCCTATCGCCAACCTTGGATTTACAAATCCTGGGTCGACGGGTTGTTTATTCTGGCACCGGCGTTTGCAGCTACGCTTGCGGTGCTGCTGTTTCCGGGCTTCTTTGAAAACAATGCAAGCATGCCGCCACAGGCTTGGTTGCTCCTGATCGTGGGCGTGGATGTCGCGCATGTGTACAGCACATTGTGGCGCACGTATTTGGATCCGGCGGAATTTTCACGCTACCGCAATTTGTTGATTTACACGCCGCTCGCCGTGTGGTTGGGTGGCATGCTGTTGTACATGCTCGGGCCGATCGTCTTTTGGCGCGTGCTCGCCTACATGGCGGTTTTTCATTTTGTGCGCCAACAATATGGCTTCATGGCGGTCTATTCCCGCCAAGATGGCCGCGCCAAATGGGAACGTCGCCTCGACGAAATCACCGTCTACGCGCTCACCCTGTATCCGATCCTGTATTGGCATACGCATCTGCCGCGTAATTTCAGTTGGTTTGTGGAGGACGATTTTTTGGCCTTGCCGATGCCGGAAATCGCGCAGGCCGGGTTTGGGATTTATTTGTTTTTCATCGCCAGTTATTTGGTGAAGGAGGCGTGGATGGCGATCAAATTGCGCCGCATCAACCTTCCCAAAAACCTGATCCTCTTGGGCACGGGCATCAGTTGGTACAGCGGCATCGTCTTGCACAATGGCGACCTGGCATTCACCGCCACCAACGTGATCGCGCACGGCCTGCCCTACATGGCGATGGTGTGGATGTATGGCCGTAAAAAACAAGCCATTCATCCACATATTCCCGCGCCCAATATTTGGATGAAGATCGGCTTTCGTGCGGCCTTCGTGCCCGTTTTCCTGGGTTTGCTGCTCGCCTTGGCCTATCTCGAGGAGGGGCTCTGGGACGGACTCGTTTGGCGCGACCACGGCAGCCTTTTCCCATGGGCGAATTGGCTGCCTTATGTGACCGACCGCGCCACGCTTGCGGTCATCGTGCCGTTGCTGTCACTGCCGCAAGTGACGCATTATATTGTGGATGGGTTTATTTGGAAGTCGGGGAAGGGGAGGTGATCTTCTTTGAAATTATTTCGTGGTAAATCAAACCTTCCTTTTCACAAATTCCCCATAGCCCTTTGCGACCTTGACTTCGCCGCCCTCGATGGCGACTTGGCCACGGAGCAATACGGTTTCGGTTTTGCCGACGACTTTCCAGCCTTCATAGGCGCTGTAGTCCACATTCATATGATGCGAGGCGACGCCGAGGGTGTGCTCCTTGTTGGGGTCAAAGATCACAATGTCTGCATCTGAGCCGGGTGCGATCGTGCCTTTTTTGGGAAACATGCCAAATGTCTTGGCCGCATTGGTGGAGGTCACCTCCACATATTTGTTCAGCGAAATCTTGCCGGTGCGCACACCCTCGCTGTAGAGCAATTCCATGCGGTGCTCGATGGCGGGGTGCCCGTTGGGGATTTTGCTGAAGTCGTTTTTGCCCATGAGTTTTTGCTCCCACTTGAAGGGGCAGTGGTCGGTGCCGACAACCTGCACGAGGCCCTGATTGAGGCCAGCCCAAAGTGTGGCCTGATCTTTTTTCTGGCGCAACGGCGGACTCATGACCCACTTTGCGCCCTCGAAGTCTTGCTCATAGAGCGAGGCGTCCAAGATCAAATATTGGATGCAGGTCTCGACGTGTACCGCTTGGTTGCGCACGGTCGCGCGGCGCACAGCATTG
The DNA here is from genome assembly GCA_031375795.1 of Bacteroidota bacterium. Taxonomy (GTDB): domain Bacteria; phylum Bacteroidota; class Bacteroidia; order J057; family JADKCL01; genus JADKCL01. The sequence continues at coordinate 10,750 of JANMIM010000968.1, read as the reverse complement.
AGCGCGCCTTCGCAGGTCATGTGCACGATGTAGCCGGGGCAGCCCGTGTACTCCGCCATGTCGGCAAAGCGTCCGCTTGCCTCGGCCTCGGTCACCTCGGGTTGGCTCAGGTAGTGGTAGAGCGGACTCAATTTTCCCTCGCTGCGGTGCTTGGCGATGAGGTGGTCGATCATGTCGCCGTTGGTGGCATGCACGGTCACAAGGCCGCCATGGGCCTTCACGACGCGCATGAGGCCCACCATCTGCCCGTCGTCGATCATGAGGGCGCCTTTGTAGGCCATGAAGGTCTTGAAGCTCGTAATGCCTTCTTTTTCAATCATCTCGGGCACCTCGGCGGCGGTGCGGTCATTGAAGTCGGTCACGGCCATGTGAAAGCTGTAGTCGCCAAAGGCATTGCCATTTGCGCGGCCCTGCCACTCGGTGAGGGCACTGCGCAGCGATTTCCCTTGGGTCTGCAAGACGAAGTCGATGACCATCGTCGTGCCGCCATGGAGCGCGGCGCGGGTGCCCGTCTCGTAAGTGTCGCTGCTGAAGGTGCCCATGAAGGGCATGTCGAGGTGTACGTGAGGGTCGATGCCGCCGGGAAACACGAGTTTGCCGGTCGCGTCGATCTCGCGGTCGGCTGTATAGGGCAGGTTTTGGCCGAGGGCGACCACTTTTTCACCTGAAATGAAAATGTCGCCGATGAAGTCGTCGGTGGCAGTGACAATTCTCCCGTTGCGGATCAGAGTTTTCATAATTCACAGAATTTACAAAATACGCGTCGATCATCCGTAGCAATCGAATGGGTGAATCTGGGAAATTTTGCCATAGGATGCAAGCGCGTGCAACCCCTCGGGAAATGAAAGGTCATTGGGTAAATTTCAACACCCCATGAAAAATTCCCGCATTCAATGGATCGTTTTGGGCCTGCTCGCCCTTGTGGCTGTGAGCTGCCAAACCAAGGACAACATCGAGTCTACCCCGCCGCTCCCAAAGGAGAAGTCCTTCTCAGCGCGCTATATCATCCCACTCACCACCGGTCGCGACAATGGGGAGACAACGATCATCAACCCCGCCAATGCCACAGCCACCAACATCGGCGAATTTAAGCCTGTGTTGAGAGAAGCAATTGAGGCTGCGATTGCTGGAAAAGTACCAACCTATCCCACACAGGATCGCCCTGATGCACAAAAGGATCCCAGCACTTTCCTCAAACGTGAATTGGCCTTGGTTGAAGAAGCGGGAACCCCGGTCACCGTTGACGAAATGCTGGTGAGCTTGGAACTCGAATATGACGGGCAAGCATTTGAAGGCTACAGTAAGATGTCTTGCAAATTCATCGACCTCACATTCGTAGACAAGGCCAACATTTTGCCCGACCGCAACATGGCGCGCATCTACGTCCGTGATCTGCAAGGCTTCAAGGTGACCAGAGGCGGGGCCAATCTTGCAATGCCGACCTACCTGGACAGCCGCCACTTCGAGCATTACGTCATCAGGGTCTATGCGCCGCAAGACACCTTTGGGATTCGCACCCATGCCGAAGCCCGCACGATCCAAGAAAAATTGGATCAAGGCATCCTGCAAGACTTGAATCCGTACTTTTAGGACGCGAGAAATTGTCACAAAATTGGGTGTGTCGATGGCCGGGAGGCGGGTCGATCCCCCCGATTTTTTTGTGGTTTGAAGCCAATCTCTGGGAAATGAAATTGCCTGGAAATGCCCGTTCGTTCAGTGGGGCTGCCACTTCGTCCTCCCAGACGACCCGTTCGTTCATTGGTGCAAATTTTGTTTGGGCCTTTGCATATCATTGCAGTAGATTCAACAGAGATGAAAGCGCATACGACAACGCAGCAATTCAAGACCCCTGAAACCGAAGAGGAATATGGGGGCAAGACCATGACGCCGCCGCAGTTCAAGTTTGCGGACAGTAGCGATGCTAGCGAGCGTGGCAGTCAGCGAAGCAACGAAGATGCCTCAGCGATGGAAGATGCCGGAAATGGAGGCTACACCGAGCAAGTTTCCAACTTTGCAATCGTTACAAAGAAGATTCTCGAATGGGGGCAAAACCAAGACGACCCCAAGCTCTTCTTGGCACTTGAAGCGCTGAAGCATGATGCCAAGGAAGTCGCCCAATTCAAAGCCTATTTCCAGACCAAGGTCGGTAAGTCCCTGGAAGCGTATCTGGGCCAATGGTTCTCGTCAGAAACGGCCGCGAATATTCTCGACAATGGATTTATCGGTGCGCAAGGAGTGTCTGCAACCGACCTCGCGGACGTCATCCACAAAAAGATCGTGGACGGCGATCCCGATCGAATTGCAAGTTCGCTACTTGGCATCCCAAAGCCATCAGAAGTCGCAGCGGCGTACAGAGAGGCCTACCAAAGCGATCTCAAGGCCGACTTGCTCGCATCAGCACCTGAAGGCAGCGCGCTTGCAGAAATGGTTCACAATGTCTTTGGGGACACTCAAAATTTTGAAAAAGTCAAGGTCAACAACGAGGCCGAAGCTACCGAGGCACGGGCGATCATCGCACGGATTTTTGATGTGTATGGCGTGGATGTGAATTCGCAGAAAGCCTTGGAAGTGGCAAGGACCTATTTCCAAAATGTGCCAGAAGAGCTGCAAAAGCAACTGCATACCGAATGTTGGACGGTGTCTGCCCTGAAAGACTTGGAGATTTCGCTTTCGAAATATGGCCCGATTTCTGGAGCCAATCGTTCCACCTCGACGAGAAGTGGCGATGAAAGCCAAGGAGTCACCACCGTAGGTAGAATCAACAATGACATTAGTTCGAAGGGTGGTACGGCAAAGCTGGGAGGTGATTCTGGTGTTTTTTACCCCAAAAAACACACCGTCGCCATCTTGGACAATGCTGTCGATTATAATAACTCAGGACGAACAACGACCGTCAAAGGTGCGAATGGAAAGACAACCCCGGTGGCGGTAAAAGATTCGATGATCATGGTGATCTCCCATGAACTTGGTCATGGCTTCTTGGAGTATGCGGAAGACGATTTCCAGAAATCGATGGGATACTGGAAGGCAGACAAAAAGGGTGTAGGACTCAAAAAACGGAAGGTAAGCAACGATTCCGAGACATTCTTCGAAGTGGATGTTGCTGCAAGTTATGTGGAGGCACCACCTACAAAATATGGCGCATCAAGCCATGTAGAGGACCTCGCCGAATCTGTGTCCCTCTATTTTAATGACAATGCTAGGATGAGGAGGGGAAAGCCTTGGTTTCAAAAGTTGAGCCAGGATTACCAGAGAAAAGATGTATTGGGTGGGCCGTGTCCCGAGCGAATGGAATTTATTCAGCGTACTATTGCAAAATGGAAGAGCGTCGCGCAGCCTTCAAAATAATCGATCTGGCATTCAAAAGGACGGCTTTGATGCTAATTTCCTTTTTGTTTCTCAACAGTTGCAATACCATGAAGTCCTCAATCGAGCATATCAATAAACTCCATCCAGTGATTCAACAAATGTTGAACGAGCGGAATCTCTCGATGAAGGAATTGGGGCACCTACGTTGTGACATGGAAGGATATGAAAGTACCTCGGTCTATTTGCCAAAAGTGGGCCGAGACATGGACTGTTTTGTGAAGAAGCCGGGCGGGTTATACGGATTTCTGGATGGCAAGCTCCTCGTGATCGCGCATGATTTTGAAAATGCCAAAGATTCTGCCGACAGGTATAGCCTCAAAACTGTTTTGCAAGTTTTGGGGCCTCCGGAGGCCATTCTTGGGTCAGTGATGCCTATCGGTTTTGCAGAATACGTGTATCCAAGCAAAGGAATCGCCATTTGTGGAAATGAACCCGAGGATTATTATTCCTCTGTCGAGGTATTTCTCCCGATGACCCTCAGCAAATACAAGCGCTTCATCTGGAACGATCCTGCCCAATTTGGCCCGGGACCAGATTGACCAGCGATCCCGCGATCCAATCATTGCTCGATTTTATCTTTTACCGCCCCTAAATCTATCCCCAATAGGTGCTATGTTTGGGCATGCACAAAATCGTCATCCCAAAACCGGGCGGCTACGACCGCCTGGTGTACCAAGAGTTTCCCGACGTGCAGCTGTAACCGGGCCAGGTCTGCTCGCCAAGGCTGACCGATTGGCTCGCTACATTGCAAAACCGCCTTCAATTGGTTATCATTGACTTCAATTCACAACCCATGAAAGAACCCATTGCCACACAGGCCCCCAAATCGGCCGAAATAGAATCGTCACTGGGCGGGCTTACGATGCCCCCGCCGCAGTTCAAGCTTGAAGCTACCGTGAAAGATTCAGCTCAAGCCGAATCGGAATCTGAACTCCAGGAAGAATCCAACCCTTATCTGGCGGCCAATTTTGGAGCCATGTCCTATGAGATCATAAAAAGCAAAACGGAACAGGGCATCGCTCGCGTTTTGATTGCACTTGAGGCGATGAAACGAGACCCAACGCAGGCAAAGGAGTTCTTGGCCTATTTTGCTCAACAGAATGGAACCGGGCTTTTTGAATACCTCAGTGAGAAATTTGGAAAATCCAAGGCCGACGAGGTCAAGGGATTGCTGGATTTTGGCGCGGCAGTAGATGAGAAGTCGCTGATTGCTGACTTCAAGAAGGCGACCGACGACGAAGACGTGCCTGATCTGATGGCATTGTTGATGAAGGTTGACAATCTCAATGCGCTGAATACCGCCTACAAAGCAACGTATCCAGGCGATGACCTTGTATGGAGCTTGAATTCACTCGGGGAGAGCTCACCGATGTTGAAGGAGATGGTGGATGATCTATCGGGGGCCTACCAAAATTATGAAAAATTGGCGGTGAAGAGTGAAGCGGAGGCCACCGAGGCCAGGGAAATCATCGCCCGGATTTTTGACAAGTATGACATAGAGATCAACTCACAGGAGGCGGCTTATTTCGTAAAGACTAGGTTCAAGCAAACACCTCAGATTCAGAAGGATCAAATCAAGACATCAGCCTGGACATTGGAGGAGCTGAAACAGATCGAATTGGCGCTGGAGCGGTTTGCGCCCATTTTGGGAGAAGAGCGGTATACTAGTTCACGGTCCGAGGATCCACAAGAAGTCAACAGGATTGGCCGTGTGAACCAAGACATTCGTGAAGATTCTGAAGGTATTACCTCTCTCAACAAGGCTGAGGGTGGAGCTTCTTTCATTGGAAACTATATCACTGTCATGTTTGACAATTCTAGTAGTCCGGCTTTTGCAAAGGACCTCGCGGGCGATTCAGATCCACGAGTCAATGGTTTTGGAGCTACGGCCACGCACGAGTTGGGTCATCAATTCTTTCAATATGCGTTAGCGGATTTTAAGAATGAAATGAAATTTTGGAAGTCGGAAGATGAACATCTCGCTACGAGGACTTTCCAAGACGTATATGGAGGGAGGCATAGAGGAATCAAGATGACCGATCTTAGCCCCGATTCAGAACCAGTGGAGTTGCCCTCCACGGAATATGCGTGTGAGAATGCGTTAGAGGATCTTGCAGAGACAGTCATGCTATATTTCACCAACAAATCTCAGTTGCAGAATGGATCGGAACAATGGAAGATATTCCATAAGGAAAACCCCAATTTATTGTTGGTAGGAAATCCCTGCCCGCAAAGGATTGCATTCCTAGACAAAAAAATTGCCGAATGGAAAAAGGAGGAAAAGTAATCTCGACTTGCTTTTTCTTGGTTATTGCGATGCTAGGCGTTCTGCTCGTGGGCTGCAAGCCTAGGGCAACGATACCTGCCGAATTCTCGCAATACCATCCCCAAGTTGCTGCATTGATTGCGCTGCGCTCACAATCTCAAGCGTCGATCATGGCGCAATATATCCACGGCAAGAAGTTCGTAAAATATTCCGAAAGAGGTCGGTTCAAGGGGTACAGCAAGGAGTCCTACAAAATTCCACCAATGTTTTACACCTTCGAAGATAGCGCGGTGTTTTATATTGGTTGCTCCTTTCGTCAAGCTGCGACCGATACTGCGACATATTCCTTGTCAAAATTGATTGGCATATTGGGTGAGCCACGTAGAAGGCTGCCTTCCGTGCTGGATTATCCCTTGCGCACATACATTTATCCTGAATTGGGCTTGGATTTTAATGCCAACGTAGAGAAGGGCTTTTATGACGAAGTCGCTGTTTTTCAGCCAACAACATGGCGGAAATACAAGCGCTATTTCTGGAGTGACCCCTCGGAGCATCCCAGTAGACATCGATGATGTCGTGATAACGGCAGCCAAATCCCTTTGTTGGATCAGTGGCAAGCAGATCTGACTCGACGAGGAGATGCGGTAGATTCAGGCTCCCATGCTCAGCCAAACTAAAGCTGTGCCTGTCTCGCTGATATCGCGGGAGCTCACGAAGTCTACCACCAAAGGAGCAATTCCAAAACAAGAGTCCCAACAATTCCCACTACCTTTGACCTCGAATCCAAAGGGTAGAATTCTGTCCCTATGCACAAAATCGTCATCCCAAAACCGGGCGGCTACGACCGCCTCGTGTACCAAGAGTTTCCCGACGTGCAACCGCAGTCGGGCGAGGTCTGCATCGCGGTCGAGGCGAGCGGTGTGAACTATGCCGACTGTGCGGTGCGTTGGGGCTTGTATGAGAGCGCGAAGCGCTTTGTGGGCTACCCGATCACGCCAGGATTTGAGGTCGCGGGCACAGTCGCGGCGCTCGGCGAGGGCGTCACAGGATTTGACATCGGGGAAAAAGTCTTTGCCGTCAGCTTCTTTGGCGGCTACGCGACGCGCGTCTGCGTGCCGGCGCATCAGGTGCGGCCCATCCCTGCGGGCTGGCGCATGGATCAGGCAGCTGGTTTTCCGGCGGTGTTTTTCACGGCCTACCACGCGCTCTACCAGCAGATGCGCCTCAAGCCGGGCATGAAGATCCTCGTGCACAGCGCCGCCGGCGGCGTCGGCACGGCCTTGCTCCAACTCGGCAAGATCGCAGGCTGCGAAATGACCGGCGTCGTGGGCAGCACGCACAAGATCCCGACGGCAAAGGCCAGCGGGGCAGACCACGTGATCGACAAAAGCACCCAAGACCTCTGGAAAGAAGCCGAAAGGATCGCTCCAGAAGGCTTCGACGTCGTCCTCGACGCCAATGGCTACGCCACGCTCAAGGAAAGCTGGGCCCATGTGCGCCCGACCGGCAAGCTCGTGATCTATGGTTTCCACACCATGCTGCCCAAGTCCGGCGGCGGCGGTCGCCTCAATTGGCCCAAACTCATCTGGGGTTGGCTCAAGACGATGCGTTTCAACCCCATCGACCTCCCCAACCAAAACAAATCGATCGTGAGCTTCAACCTCTCATTTCTCTTCAACCGCAAGGACTTGCTGGAGGAAGGCATGGCCGACATGCTACAATGGATCGCCGAGGGCAAGATTCAGCCGCCGGTCACAAGATGTTTCCCCCTCGCCCAAGCCGCCGAGGCGCACAAGGCGATTGAATCGGGGCAAAGTGTGGGCAAACTCATACTGGAGCAGAATTTACAGAATTTACAGAATCACTAGGGGTGTTGAATCTTGGGTGGTTAGGCGATTGGTGATGCTGTAAATGAAAATTTCCAGAAAGGCAGCGCCCTTCTGGAAATCTTGCATGAGGAATATAGCAGCGCAAAGAAACGCAGGTTCAGCCCAGCGAATTCAACACGATGCTCAATTCTGAAAATTCTGAGAATTCTGCTCGAATTCTGCTCACCTTTTCTTGTTTTCAGCCTTCTTGGCCTCCTTGGCGGCTTTTTTCTCTTTTTCGTCTTTCACGGGAGCCTTTTTGGTCTCCTTTTTCGCGCTTTTTTCCTTTGCCATATTCTTTTCGAGGATTAAATTAAAGGTTTAGAGGAAAGTTAAACGCTTTTTTTCGGAATTGGAAGTAATCTGCGGTATCTTGGGCTGTCTTGAGCAGTATTTTTTTGCAAGGCATTGATTGCGAATTGGATGTATTCTATGGGATTTTGGGAAATGACCGCTTGGGGCGGATTGGCCATCTGGGTCTGCGTGACCTTGCTATGGCTGCTGAGCATTCGGCTGCGGAATGTGAGCATCGTCGACATCTTCTGGGGCTTTGGGTTTGTGCTCACCAATGGCCTCTATTTCATCTTGGGGCACGGTGATCCTGCGCGCAAGCTCCTGCTCTTGGTGCTCGTGAGCCTGTGGGGACTGCGCCTCACGATTTACCTCGCCTGGCGCAACGGGGGCAAGGGCGAGGACTTCCGTTACCAGCAATTCCGGCAAGACTACGGGCCACATCGGTATTGGTGGATCAGCTATTTCCAAGTCTTTTTGCTCCAAGGCGTGCTGATGTGGCTCATTTCCATGCCCTTGGCTAAGGGCATGCGGGGTTGGCACGACATCCCTCAAATGACGTATCAGCAATGGCATACGCACAATTGGCCCACTGCGGGATTGCAGCTACTGGACTACATCGGCATCGCGCTTTGGGCCATTGGCTTCTTCTTTGAATCGGTCGGCGATTGGCAACTCGCACGCTTCAAGGCCAATCCCGACAACAAGGGCAAGGTCATGGACCAAGGGCTCTGGCGCTACACGCGCCATCCCAACTATTTTGGCGACACTGCCGTTTGGTGGGGATTTGGCTTCATTTCCCTCTCTGTCGGGGGCTATTGGGCATTTCTCGGGACCCTGCTCATGACGGGCCTGATCATCAAAGTCTCTGGCGTGGCACTCTTGGAGCGCACGCTCAAGACCCAAAAGCCTCAATACGCCGAGTACATTCGCAAGACGAGTGCGTTTATTCCTTGGTTTCCCAAGAAATAGGAGGGAGGCAGTCGGCAGATCGCTGCGAGGGATGCAACTGTGCCGTTTGCCGATCCAAGGTCAATGTGAAAATCAAGGTGAAATATTTTTCATTGCGCCATGCGATTCACTTTCAGTCCGTTAAAGAAAGGCGGCGTTGACATCCTCCTACCGTCATACCCCTCATGGCCCCCTTGGCTCATAAACAAATCGCCGCCGCTTTGGTTGGTAATTCCTGCGAAAGCCGTAAACTTACGGTGATTCGTTCAAAGCATATTCTTGAAGCATGGATAGTCTCGCAATTGCAGCGGCCAACGTGGCCTCGGGCTCAGCCGCAGTCCCAAAGCATGTATCCCTCCTTTCGCATCCGATGGTCATTGTGGCCTTTGGTGTGATCGTGCTGGTGATGCTCATGCTGGACCTCGGCGTTTTCAACAAAAAGAGCCACGTCGTCTCCAGCAAGGAAGCCGGAATCTGGACTTTGGTCTGGATCAGCCTCTCGATGGCATTTAGCGGGTTTTTGTATTGGGCTGCTGATGCCCAGACATTTACCGAATTCCAGACCGCCTACTGGATCGAAAAGGCGCTCTCGGTCGACAACCTCTTCGTGTTCATCCTGGTTTTTGGATACTTCAATGTGCCCCGTGAAAACCACCACCGCGTGCTTTTTTGGGGCATCATCGGGGCCTTGGTGATGCGTGCCGTGTTCATTTTCTCGGGCGTGGGGCTCATCAACCTCACCTACCTCCCCGATTTCTGGATCTTTTCCAACCAAGGGCATGAGCCGGGCGCCATCGTGGACGGCGTGGAGTGGCATCAGCACAAGCTCAACATCCTGATGACCCTGTTTGGTATCTTCCTCATCTATGCAGGCATCAAGAGTGCCTTTTCCCAGGACGATGACGAAGAAAAAGACTTCAGCAAGAGCCCTGGCGCACGCTTTGTCTATAAGCTCTTCAAGGTCAGCAAGGAATTCAATGGCGACCGCTTCTTCACGGTCGAGAATGGCATCAAGCTCGCGACCCCGCTTTTGGTCGTCGTGGGTGTGATCGAGTTCACTGACTTGCTTTTTGCCGTGGACTCGATCCCGGCCATCTTTGCTGTTTCCAGCGACCCGATCGTGCTGTACATGTCCAACATCTTTGCGATTTTGGGCTTGCGCTCCATGTATTTCCTGCTGAGCAACTTCATCCACATGTTCAGCAAACTCAAGTATGGCCTTGCTGTGATCTTGAGTTTCATCGGCCTCAAGATGGTCGTGGCGCCGATCTTCCACCTGGAAAGCTGGATTTCCTTGCTGATCGTGGGCGGTGTCTTGGTCCTGTCGGTCGTGGCCTCCTTGCTCTTTCCAGAGAAGGAAGACGATGTCGACGAGCAGAAGGCCGAAGGCTGATCGTCGCCGTGTTACCCAAACGGGCAGGAAGTGGTGCATCCATTTCCTGCCCGTTTTCTTTGGCTACCATCGACCACCGACTGTTTGGTTTTCTGCTTGACAGCCGCTATCGCCCTGGATGACTCAGGTGGTGACCTCGACGCGTGTGCTGAGGTGCATTTGTAGAACGGTCGATGGTCCATTTTTTTTCAAGTTGTTTGGTGGATGTTCGGGAGCCTGAAAGGAGCAAGCGCTCAAAAGAGTTGCAAGGCAAGTAGTTCCCCAAGACACCGCGAACAAGAAGTCCTTTTTGCCGAACAAACGGCTCCGTGACGCAACGCCTCCCAAAAAAATACAGAAGCTCTTCCAACCCTTTCGTAATTTGTTGCATCAGAATGAATGACCGCCTAGCGGAAGAAAAGGCATGACGGAAAGCGAGTTGATATTCGGCTGCCTGGATGGCTCCAAGAAGCATCAAAAGGCACTCTATGATCGCTTCGCGCCCTACATGATGGGCGTGTGCATGCGCTATGCGTCCTGTGAGGAGGAGGCCGAGGATTTGCTGCAGGAGGGTTTTGTGACGGTTTTTCGCAAGATCGGCAGTTTTGAAGGCAGGGGAGAGCTGGGCGGATG
>JANMIM010000928.1:0-1025 GCA_031375795.1 Bacteroidota bacterium | reverse complement strand
GGCCGATGGCCTCGGTCACATGCGTGCCGGCGACACTTTGCTCTTCGCGGCCCGAGAGTTCTCGGAGCCAAGCCTGTGGCCAGCCAACTGTGAACAGCAGCGATTGAGGGTAATTGGGCATCGGTGGAAGCTAGTCTAGTCGATCAGCGCTCAGTGGGTTCTTGCACGGCATAGTCGCGTTCCCAGCCCTCGTGCACGAGCACCATGGATTCGATCGCGACGGCATTGCCCTTGGCGTCGAGCTCGGGCAGCGCCGTGTACTGGGTCACCCAGGCACGGTAGACATTGTAGGCCTTGGCGACCGAGCCCTGCTCATTGAGCAGCTCGATGCGCAAGTCCTTGCGAAAGTCTGCCAGCACCATCGCCGGCGAACCGTCGATGTTCCAGACGCGCTTGGCCCAGTTTTCAAACTCCAGGTCATGCGTCACGCCGCGCTCCAAGGTGATGTTTTCAAACGTCGTCTTGGCAGGCGACTTGCGCACCGTGTTGGGGTCGCCGCCTTCGCGGTGATCCACCGGCTCGACCGTGTGCTTGAGTGCACTGATCTTGCTCACGCCCGCCACGACCTTGTTGTCCCAGCTGATCCTGAACTTGAAGTTTTTGTATGGGTCAAACCGCTGAGAGTTGACTACGAATTGTGTATTAGCCATAATAAAGTGAAAAGTTAAAAGTGATAAGTGATAAGTTCAGTGATGGAGATAGTGAGTGAAGCAAAATCCAGCCCAAGGCTACTTTTCACTTTTCACTATCCACTTTTCACTTAAACCTGAACTTGACCAGCGATCTGCTGAATGTAGAGGATCACAAACTCTGCGGGCTTGAGCGGCGCGAATCCGATCCACACGTTCACGATACCGAGGTTGATGTCGTTTTGGGTGGTCGTCTCCTTGTCGCACTTCACAAAGTAGGCATCGTCACGCTTTTGGCCTTGGAAGGCACCCTGACGGAAGAGGTTGTTCATGAACGCACCGGCATTGAGGCGGATCTGTGCCCAAAGCGGCTCATCGTTGGGCTCAAACACGGTC
>JANMIM010000913.1:0-2702 GCA_031375795.1 Bacteroidota bacterium | reverse complement strand
GAAAGCTCTAACAGGGGTTCTAACGGAAGTTCTAACGGAAAGCTCTAACAGGGGTTCTAACGGAAGTTCCAACAGAAAGCTCTAACAGGGGTTCTAACTATACTCCCCACGGACACCAGAAGATCAAGCTATTTCAAAACTAACACCCACTTCGGTTTTGACAGGCTTCCTTCATTTCTGATGGAATTTTTGGTGCGGAGCTCGGATAGCAGGTGATTCACCTTAGTTTTCTTCTGCTGCTCACTCATCCAATCAGGCAGTTTCTTCCAAAGCAGTTCATCGACATCCTTTCGATCCAGAAATGCATGTTCACTGATTGCCTTGAGGATCAGATCAAGATAATAGGTCTTATCGAAACCCTTTGCATTTGAATAAGCAGCTTTCTGCTGCACAGACTGCGATAGCTCAGATGAAAAATAGAAATTGGGTTTGCGGCCTTCGATCAATTTTTTGGCCTTCAGATGCTTCTCTTCGGCAACCAACAATTGTTTTCCTTTTTGGACCTTGTCCAACATGAGGATTTCCTCCAAGGAGAGCTGCTGGTTCTTGGCTAGGATTCTGGCAAACTCGATGTCGAGAACTTTCCCGCTAATCGTAACTTTTACACGGCCATCCTTCAGTTCATACTCAGGAAGCGGGAAAAATCTGGCCCGCTGATAATTGAAAATTTTTCGAATTCCACCGCCTATCGTGTCAACCATGTTGAGGTTGAACATTGCCGTGACCAAAAATCGATTTCGGTAATGCTCCTCTGGCGCATCATCCATCACTACGCTTTCTACAGAACCAGGAATGAAGGCGCCCAGATTGGTGAAGACTAGTTGGTCCTCTAGTTCTACAACATTGATCCGGCCATGTTTACTATAGTCTTGATGCGCAATACAATTGTTCAATGCCTCTCTGATTGAAAAAGGTTCGTATTGCAGCACCTCTTCTGGAAATAGGGTGCCTTCTTTGATATAACGATACCTCAGGTTCCTGATCTTGGCATAAATGCTGTCCACGGCTAGTAGCAATGGGCATCCAAAAAGCTGGTAGTCACGCTCATCGCCATTGCGATCTTTCAATACCCAACGTACTTTGGCCTCGGCTGGACTAAGGAAATGTTCGGATTCATCACGACCCAGCAGGATGATCGACGCACGGGTAATCTTTCCCTTGATCGTGATCTTTGCCTTATTTAGAAAAACCTCGTCGGTCCAGGTATCGACCTCAGCTTTCTTCTCAGGAAACTTGACTTTGAAATTCTGTCTCGCCAAAGCAAGTGCAGCGGGATCTAGATCGTTGATGGTGGCCCCTGTAACAATGGCAGCACTCCAGTCTCCAGAAATTGCCTGACCTCTGATGCGTTCAATTTCTTCAAGGTTCAGCGGCGATAGCTCTTCTCCATCTCGTCCATAATAGTGCCCATCAAACGCGATCGGGATTCCTCGGGGCGCTGCAGGAATTTGAAACATCACGACCCGACCTTCGGGCATTGTGAGCTCATGAATTTCAATAAATGTAATCCGATTGGTTGTCTTGTTGGCAATTTCACCCTTCAGACTATCCAAATCACTTCGCTGAATGCGGAAATTACTCCCTACGATTTTGTGCTTCGCGTTTTCAATCCCAAACAACAACCACGAACAAGGTCTTTGTTTCAAATTCGCTTCATTGCTCAACGCGGAAAAGTATTTACCTAGCTTGCCAAAATCATAGCCATTTCGAGCCTCCTTAAATTCCACGACTTCGGTCTCCGCTTGTAACCCTCGCAGACCGGCCAAAATTTCCTTCAGCGCTTTTTCCTCCATCTCGATGTTGCTGCTTTGATCACATATTCCGCCGATACTGCCCACCCACTTCATACAGGGCCCGCGTCATTTGCCCAAGCGAACACACCTTGCCGGCCTCCATCAAAGCTTCAAACAGATTTTCGTTCTTGATCGCCGCCAGTTGCAACGTGCGTAGCGCCCCCTTGGAGGCAGCCGCATTCCGCTTTTGTAGGCTGTGGATGTCCGTGATCTGCGCTACTTTTTCTTCTTCGGTCGAGCGGATGACCTCTTTGGGGATGATCGTGGGGCTGCCTTCGCTGCTCAGGAAGGTGTTCACGCCGACGATCGGGAGCTCGCCGGTGTGTTTTTGCATCTCGTAGTAAAGCGATTCTTCTTGGATCTTGCTGCGTTGGTACATGGTCTCCATCGCGCCGAGGGCACCGCCGCGGTCGGTGAGGCGCTTGAACTCGGTCATGACGGCCTCCTCGACGAGGTCGGTGAGCTCCTCGATGATGAAGCTGCCCTGGAGCGGATTTTCATTGTTGGCGAGGCCGAGCTCCTTGTTGATGATGAGCTGGATGGCCATTGCACGGCGCACGCTGTCCTCGGTCGGGGTCGTGATCGCCTCGTCATAGGCATTGGTGTGCAGCGAGTTACAGTTGTCGTAGATCGCGTAGAGGGCCTGCAAGGTCGTGCGGATGTCGTTGAAGGCGATCTCCTGCGCGTGCAGCGAACGGCCGCTCGTCTGGATGTGGTACTTGAGCATCTGGCTGCGCTCGTTGCCGCCATACTTGTTTTTGATCGCCTTGGCCCAGATGCGCCTTGCGACGCGACCGATCACGGCGTACTCGGGGTCCATGCCATTGCTGAAAAAGAAGCTCAGGTTGGGCGCGAAGTCGTCGATGTTCATGCCCCGGCTCAGGTAATACTCGACGTAGGTGAAGCCAT
>JANMIM010000911.1:0-6529 GCA_031375795.1 Bacteroidota bacterium | reverse complement strand
GTGATACACCTCACGCTAACCCATTTCGCTAGCATAAGGTGCTACTGAGTTAGCTAGATGTCTCCGCTACGTCCTCTTCGTCGCTTCGCTCCTCGAGGACTTCGGTCGACATGACAAAAGTGGGATTATGCCCGAGGACAGGATAACTGACGACTTGAAGAATTTGTTTTTGAAAGCTTCGGTTTTTTGGTCGATGCTGTTGCCCGATGCTCCTTGAAAGGCGACATTCCTGGTATCGTTGATCAGAGCTTCACCTTTCCCGCCTTGGGCCGACGCATGAGGCATCGATTGCCTGCTTGATTGTCTCATAGAAAATCGAGAATTTCGTCTGGCATTGGCTACTTGAAACCCATTTTTCGGATTGGATATGAAACGGATATTTGCCCTCATCTTCAGCTGCCTCTTGACGGTACCGGCCATGGCGCAAGTCGCCAATGGGCAAGTCATGAACGCCGCAAGCTTGTTCAACGGCGCCTTTATGTATGCCATTCCAGCGTCTTACGAGCCCTCCAATCTCATGCTGGGGACGGTGCTCAACTACACGCCCGAGGCGCTGCTCGACCAAAGCCCCAAGGTGTGGTGCAGCCATGAAAAGGGCAAATTCCCCTATACCTTTCAAGTCGAATTCACGGAAACCTACGTCCTGCAAGAATTGGTATTCAACAACATTTGCGAAAACTTTGAGGGCATCGGGGCCAAGGACGTGGACGTGGAAATTGCCGCGGCGCCCGGGCTGGCAAGTTTCAATTGGCTCGGCAGCTATTCGCTCAACGAAAACCAGGTCAGTCGCATCGCCATCGCGCCTGTGGAAGCGCGGGCGATCCGCATCACCATTCGCTCCAACCACGGCAACAACAAATTCACGGAGCTGGCAGAGTTTGAGGCCAATGGCTACCGCAAACTCAAGGGCATCAACACCATCAACGTCGATGGCACTTGGAATTCCAATTGGGGAGATGTGTATTTTCAGCAAAACAATTCCCTGCTCAGCGGCCACTACGTGTTCAACGAAGGTGTGATCCAATATGGCGGCATCGACCGCAACCTGATCCAATTCAAGTGGGTCGAAAAGAAGATCAACAATGAAGGCCAAACGATCATGTTTTTGAATCAGGAAGGCAATCGTTTGACTGGCGTTTGGTGCCATGGCACCAACTGGGAGGATTATGGTTTTTGGATCTTGAATCGGAAAAATGGCATTCCCCTCGCCGTGCAAACGCAGTCTGATCCTGTGGCTGCGACGGTCGTGGACAAGGCGATTGTGACCGAGTTGAAAAACGAACTGGACCGCAGCAAAAAACTCGTGTTGTATGGGATCAACTTTGAAACCAATTCGGCGGTTTTGTTGCCCAGTTCGATCTCAACTCTGCAGCATGTCAGCGAGTTGCTTGCAAACAATCCCACGATCAAAATTCGCATCGAGGGACATACAGACGACCTTGGCGCAGAGGGCTATAACGACAAGATATCGCTGGACCGCGCAAAATCGGTGCAAACCTATTTGACTGGAGTCATGTCCGTCGACCCCAAGCGCCTCGTCTATGAAGGCAAAGGCGAGCGTTTCCCGCTCACCAGCAACCTCACCGAGACAGGAAAGTCGGTCAACCGCCGCGTGGAGTTGCATCAGATCGACGGGCAATAATATTTGCCCGATACATTTTCCAAGCTGTGTTAGGCGATTACGCGACGCACATTCCCTTGGGGCCACCGGTCCGATTTCTCGCATCAGCGCAGCACCCAAAACCGCGCAATCTCCGACCCCATCCGCACGACATACATGCCATTCGGCAGGTCGGTGGCATCCCATTCGGCCATGCCGTTTTCAACCGCAAGGTCGCCGTCGCTCACAATTTGCCCAAAGGCATTGTAGATGCGGATGTGCGCAGGGCCATCGATCTGCGCAGGGAGGCGCATGTGCAGGCGCTCACGCACGGGGTGCGGCGCGATCTGTAGGCCCCCGCCGATGGCTGGGACATCTACCACCGACGTCGCAGGATTCCACACCGCAAACGTGAAGGCCATAGCCTGCTTTTGGGTCACCGAGACGCTGTCGCAAAAGGTGTCTGCACAAGCCGGGCTGGGCTGCGCGACCGACAGGCAAATGTTGTAGGTGCCTGCACCCGCATATTGGTGCACAGGGTAGGGCAGGGTGCTCGTGCCGCCATCGCCAAAGTCCCAGAGATAGCTGAGGTTGGTGCCGGTCGATGTGTTGTAGGCCAGGATTGTGTATTGGCCGCTCGTGTCGGGGGTGTGGGTGTAGCCGGCCTGGCACGCAGGTGGGGGCACGAGCGAGACTGCGCGCGTGACGACATCGTAAAAGGTGTCGGTCGTAAATGTCTCCAATGTCACGTCATAAGGACCTTGACCGGCGTAGGTATGGCTCACGGTCGCGCCAGAGGTGATGTCAAAGGTCCCGTCGCCAAAGTTCCACCACCAAGATTGCACGGGAGCGGTGCCTGTGGTCGAGTCTTGGAAGTTGACCGTTTGCCCATTGACGCCGTAGGAAAACCACGTCGCGGAACTTCCTTGGCCACCGATGACGATGTTCCAGGGTTGGCAGAGTGACGCGATGCAGCCGTCTGAAAAGGTCGCCGTCACGCAGACATTGTAGGTGCCGTTTGCGGGGTAGACGTGGAAAATGCCGTTGGGTCCAGGGCCATTGGGTCCCGCGTTCATCGTAGTGCCATCGCCAAAGTCCCAAACAGCGCTCACGGGTGTGCTGCTGGCAGTAAAGTTGAACCCGTAGTGGGTTGCATTGCCCCATTGCGCAGCGTAGATGTTGTCGATCGTGCAGGAGACCGTGTTGCTGCTGCCACAGAGGAAAATCGTGTCTGCGACGTGGTTCACAAACGTGGAGTCAAAGGCCACGCTCGTCGTGATCGTGTCGCCGTAGCAGTCGATGGTGTACAGGTTCAAGGTGCCCGTGCCAGGTCCCAGTACAAAGACCGAATCCTCCTCATAGCCATTGGCATTGACCCCGCCGAAACTAAAACTTGAGATCCAACCCGTGTAGCTAGTATCGGCCGCTATCCAGAATTGCTGACCCACAGCCCAGTCATCGACACCAAAAGTGTCGACGACCGGCACCCGCAGCAAAAACTCACAATATTGTTGTGCTCGCACAAGCGGTGTGGAGCAAAAAAAGGCGAACAAGAGCAAAAACAATGTTTTGTAACGGTACTTCATATTGCAAATTGCGCATTTGGGATGACAAATGCAATGGGGAGATCGTATAAATTTTGTGTTTGGGTGGGGAAATTTCGCTGGTCGACCAAATGGATGTTTTCAGGAGTCGCGTTTTGATATTGTCCAATGATTTGAAAAACGATCACTGGGAATCCAATGGGACATTGGTCGAAAATCGCAATCAGGATCACCGTTTTCGCTACTTGAATTGTCTTTTTAGGCCCACGTCTTTCTTATAATAGCACATCCAAATCATGTATCCTTCTTTGCCTTCAAAAACCTGGCCATTTTCATAAACTTCCTTACCATAAGCAATTTCCAAATAAATTGGCAGATACCATTTGGTATTTTGGCTGTCGCGTTGGAAATGCATCTTGGAGAACTGTTCGATCAGGTTGCCCTGCGCTCCGTTGGGAATGTTTCCTGTAACCATCGTCACTTTTTCCACATGACCGTCATAGGAAATCTCAAATTCAAATATGCCATGCGTCTCATCAACGCCGATCGTGTCCGTGAAGTGAATTAGATTGTTGTGCATGTAGCTCGTCAAAATTTCGTCCCCGATATTACTGGGCAATCTCAATTCATTGCATCTCATCACTTTTTTTGCAATCAATTGACCCTTGGAATTGTAATAGGGTTCATATTGGCTGGGTACATAGATTTTTTTGCTACAGGCGAATGAAAGGCACAAAATGAGTAGGATGTATAGGGAATGATTGACACGTGAAGCACTCATATTTCTTGATACTTTGGTGAATTTGCATGATGAATCTAGCCAATTGGCCAAGGTTAAACCTGCAGCGCCCCCCGAAATCCCCGGGCTGCATAATAAGATTCCGCACCGTTGTGGTACACAAATACATGGTGGTAGCGGCGGTCACAAAAAATGGCACCGCCATGTTTGCGAATCGCATCCGGTGTCATGACCCAACTGGATGTCTTTGTATCGTACTCTCCCAATTGCTGCAAGGCTCGGTATTGTTCCTCGGTCAAGATGTCGATGCCCATGTCAGCGGCCATGTCCATCACGCTGTCTTCGGGCTTGTTTTCCTTTCTTGCGTCGAGCGCCTTGCGGTCGTAGCACAAGCTTCTGCGGCCTTTGGGGCTTTCTGCAGCGCAATCATAAAAAGTAAATTCTCCCGTATTGGGATCGTGTGCCACGACATCGGGTTCGCCACCCGTGCTTTCCATGGCGTTGAGTGACCATAATTTTGCTGGATTTGCTTCGAGCTTTGCCTGCACTTGGATCCAGTCGAGACCGGCGTGGCGGTGCCTATTTTTCTCAAAGCGGGCTTTCAAGATGCCGAGCAATGGTTGGCTTTGTGCTTGGGACAACTCTTTTTTCTGATGCATGATTTTCGAGTATAATTGTCAATCCTCCAACCCCTTGCCATCGAGGATGATGGGAATGTATTTTTCAATTCTTGCTTCCCTGGTTTTGGCCTGCTTGGCCGAAGAGAAATGCAACAGATACCCCCGCTGCCTTCCCGGCGTCAATGCCCCAAAGGCAGTCTTCAAAGCAGGATTCCCATCCAATTGCTGCTGAAATTCCTCGGGCATCTTGAATTCCTCGACCGATTTCATGGGTACTTTGAGTCCCGCTTTTTCGACTTCGATCGCCTCGTAAATATAGGCTTTGAGGATCGCCTCCTGCTCCACAATCTCCCGTAAGCTGGTAAAGCGAATCTGTCGCGCAGCCTGCACATTTTCAGTCTGTTGGATCAGGATGCCTTCCGTGTCGTGCAGCAAGGCTCCCTTGTGAAACAACAGCGCGCAATATTCCTTGAAACCGTGGATCAAGACGACATTGGAGCCTTGGTACATGTAACAGGGCACGCCCCATTTCAATTCCTCCGTGAGTCCGCAGGCGAGGCATGTCGTGCGCAATTGATTGTATTCCGCCTGCCACTGCTTGGCTTTGTTGAAGTAGAAATCGACTTTGGGGTTCATGTCGTTCATCTTAGGCGGTTTGGGCGTTTATTTTTCGATCTACGGGCCTGAAAAACCATGATACGACCGTCAAAACGAGCAGCAGGGAGGGGCCAAAAAATTCCGAGGCGGGATCAGCGATCGCAATATGTGAAACAATTGCACCCGACATCGTGAAAAAAAAGCCCGCATAGGCCCACTCTTTGACCAGCGGAAATCGAGGGATCAATATCGCCACCACGCCCAGCAATTTCCAAACACCGAGGAGCGTAAGCAGGTAGGCTGGGTATTGCAAACGGGCAATGTTGGCGACGACTTCATCCATTTGGATGATTTGGACGATGCCCGTGGAGGTCATGCCCAAGGCGAGCCAAAGCGTCGAAATCCAGTAGATAATCTTGTCTCTCTTTTTCATGATGGGTTACAGCAATTTTCCTACGACGGTTTCCAAGTAGTTGTGAGCCATGTTGATCCCGTGTGCAAAGGGCAACTTGAGCATGCGGTCCCTGTCTTCGACAGACTTGTAGATGATTTTCATATTGAGTTTGCTCCTAGCATCGCCGAGGGATTCAAATTCCAAGAATTCCAACTGCACAGGAAACGGCGTATTTTCCATTTCAAATGTGCGTGTGATTTTAGAAGGAGCCACAAATTCATGGATCACGCCATTGAATCTGTGTGCATTGCCCAAGGGATCGGTGGTTTCAAATTGATAGCTCCCGTGCGGCTTGCAGTCCAGTTTCAGCACTTTTGTCCCCATCCATTGCGCCACGATTTCGGGTTCAATATAGGCCCTGAACAACAATTCCAAAGGCAAATCAAACTCCCTCGTGATCAGCACTTCCTGTTTGCCGTCCTCGACATGTAATTTTGTCTTGCGTTCCATGGCTATTTGTGTTTGATCATGATGGATTCCAGGAGATTGAACCGCTCGTCCCAGAGTTGCCGGAAAGGCTCGATGTAGTCGGCAATTTCCTTCAATTTGCTGGGATTCAAATGATAATACATCTCGCGGCTGCTTTGTTCCTGTTCCAGCAATTCACACTCCGTGAGGATCTGCAAGTGCTTGGAAATCGTCGGCCGCGCCGAATCAAAATTGGAGGCGATCGCACCCGCCGTCATGGATTGCGCAGCCACCAAGAGCAATATGGCCCTGCGCGTCGGGTCAGCCAAGGCCTGGAATACATCGCGTCTCAATTTCATTGCGTAGCCATTTGGCTGCAAATATATGTGTAGTCACTTGGCTACGCAAGTGGTTTGGGATTTTTTTTAGGGGGATGCTTTTTTTCGGCTCCTGTTTGGAGCCCGTGGCATCCTGCCACAGGGCTATCGACAACCCGCCTCTGGCGGCGAGGCTTCTTTGCTTCTGGCATGAGGAATGACTTGCGTTCGCCGGAGGCAAATGGTCGGT
>JANMIM010000908.1:0-14115 GCA_031375795.1 Bacteroidota bacterium | reverse complement strand
CCTGAACCAAGGACCATCGATGCCCGAGGCTTGGACCGGGGAGGAGAATATGGCCTCCGGGCCTTCGCGCTCGTGGCGGCATTCCAAGTCTTGGTATCCGCCTTGCTGTTTTTTGCCTTCATCAACGCGATCGGTCTGGATGGGCAGCGCGGATTCTGGGAGCAGATTTTTGAATTTGACCAAGATTTCGTGATTGTGTTGGCGGCTTGCCTAGGTGGGCTCGCATATGTGTATGGAGCCGCGCACTTCGGGTACGTGGCGGGCACGCGCATCGCGGAGCACGAAGGTCCCTACACGAGCACCGGCGTGCTCGTGATGTCGATTTCAGCATTTGTGGCCACATTTGTGATCGCTTTGGTGCAAATCTTTGGGTTGGCCATCGTCGATTTTGGGATCCTGCGACGCATCGGCTTGGCTGATTTCATTGGACTGCATTCCCTTGTGTTCCTGAGTTTCGCCTTGCCCGGCGCATTTTCGGGCATCCTGGCCACTTGGCTCGACCGCACTTGGATCCACCGCGAACCGTCTGCGCCCGCTTCGACACCTCAACCCGCCCACGCATGAACGCGCAAATCGAGCCCCAAGGAGACGGAGACCAGCAAAAGTCCTGCGAGAAGTTGGGTTCCTCCGTGATGATGGGTTTTGTCTTGTTGATTTTGGGCGTGGCAAGCCTGCTCTTTTGGGTGACAAAGCCCTTGCGTGATTTGCCGCCGGTCTCGGACTTGATGCGCAATGGCACAGCAACGACCGAGGATGCACAGGGTTTGTTCGCCAGCATCCCTTATGCAATAGACTTTCTCATCCCATTGTTTGGATTCTGGATTTTGATCGCGGGCTGGCGGGCTGGCGGATGGGCTGGCAAGAAGATTTTGTGGAACGGCAGTTCCGCCACGCTTGTAGGCACAGCCGCAATTTTTCTCACGATGGTGATCAGCACCTGCATGACCACGACTTTTCCGCGATTGGCAGTGACGCACTGGCGGCAATTGTCTGGTCCTTGGGAAGTGATGATGCAAATCTTGAAGCCTTTTTTTGTCCCGATCCTCAGCTCGGCATTGGTGGCAATGTTCCTGGGGGCGGTGTACGGGGCCTGTTTGCAATTTTTCGCCCCTAAGGCCATCCATCCCAATCAGACAACCATTACATCGTAGGCAGCATGGAAATTCCCTCAAATTCCGCTCAAAATACCACTGCCAAGGAGCAGGTCGTCCGCGAGAATATTTCCCGCAAGGCAGCCGCGGGCCGCATCGGGGCAGCACTGGTGTTTGTGCCGATTTTGGGAGGCTTGTTCACTTTGTGGGCCGCGATGTCCTACCAATACTTCTTTTCCCACGAATTGCTCTTTGATAAACCCGACATGCTACAAATGCGGATGGCAAGTGATGCCAAGCATTTTTTTGAAGGCGCCGTCTGGGGCGTGCTGTTGCTGCACGCGATTTTGTTGTTTCTCGGCTGGCAGATGGGGCGGCTCTCTGGCGTGGCGGTGCTGCACCATCAGAAAAAATCGCCCTTGCGCGTGTCTCTGCAAATCTACATGGCGATCTTTCCCACAATCCTGCTCGTCCTGCCCGTGATGATCGGCTTCACCGAGGGCCTCGGGGAGTTGTGGCGGCTTTTTGAGAACTATTTTGACGTGGGCATGCAGGTTGGATTGGTCATCGCCGCACTGAGTTTTTTGGCCGCATTGGTGTTGGGATTTATCCAAGCCTTCCTTTTGGGTCGCGTAGCCAAGAAAAATGGTTTGCAGTATGTACAACTCGAGACCGAATCCCAGACCGATGATGGCCCTGCGATTGCCGACAATGTCATGACGGATCAAACATGGTCCTAGATCCTTCATTGGACTGCCCGATATGGAATTCGCCCGACTTGCCCATCCCATTCCCAAAGCCTAATTTTAGCTCCTCAATATCTCAAAGATGCATGCAATGAATCCCAGTCGCCTGCGGGTGACTTTTTTGGCCGTTTTGATTTTGCTCACTTCGCTGGCGGCCCCGGCCCAGAAGAAAAAGGCGGCCGATCCCGTCGCCGACTTGCAACAGCAAGTCGAGGCGAGCTTCAATGTCTTCAAACCCACGGGCCTGAGCATCGCCATCGTCAAGGACGGCCAAGTCGTGCTGAGCAAGGGATTTGGATTTGCCAATGCCGAAACCAAGGATCCTGCCCTCGGCAGCTCGCTCTACAACATCGCCTCCTGCAGCAAGGCGTTCACGGCCGCCGCGCTGGGATTGCTGGTCGAGGAAGGCAAGTTGCGCTGGGAAGACAAGGTCATCGACCACCTGCCCGGTTTCCAACTCAGCGACCCTTGGGTCACCGCCCAATTCACGGTCAAGGATTTGCTCTGCCACCGCAGCGGCCTGGGCACCTTTGACGGGGACCTGCTTTGGTATGCCTCCAATTATACCGACGAGGAAATCATGGCCCACATGCGTTACCTGCCCCTGCGCCAGGAATTTCGCTCGGAATTCGGATACCAAAACAACATGTACACCGTCGCGGGGCTGGTGATCAAGAAGGTGACCGGCAAGACCTGGTCGCAGTTTGTGGCCGAGCGATTTTTTGTGCCGCTGCAGATGCTCAACACCAGTGCAAGCAACGATGAACTTTCAGACGTGACCAAGGTGGCCCGTGGCCACATCGACGGCAAGGTGATCCCGATCTATGACTACGTCGGCGGCAAGCCGGCGGCGTCGATTTACTCCAGCGTCGACGACTTGGCACACTGGATCACCATGTGGCTCGATGGCGGGAAGTGGAATGGCAAGCAAATCCTGGACCCCAAGACCATCCGCGCCGCACAGACGGGCCTCACGATGGTGGGCACGAGCCCGATTTCCGAGGGTTGGGGCATCCACTTCAGGACCTATGGGCTGGGATGGAGCCTCTATGACTATGGCGGCATGAAGATCGTGGAGCACAATGGCGGCATGCCGGGCTACATCTCCAAGGTCACGCTCGTGCCCGAGGCCAAGCTCGGGTTTGCGATCCTCAACAATGGCAACGATGGCACCGTGAACGATGCGATCCGCTTCAAATTGCTGGACTACTTCCTCCAGCATGCCGGGCAGGATTGGGACAAGGTCTTCAAAGGCTTTGCCGACGGCGGTGCCGCTGGCCAACTGGCTGAGACGCAAGCCCGTGAAAAGGCACGCGTCCCCAATACCCAGCCTTCATTGGCCGCTGCGGCCTATGTGGGCACGTACTTTGACAAGACCTATGGCAATGTCAAGGTGAGCAACCAAGACGGCGGCCTGTTTTTCTCGATGGAACCCAGCAAATCGCTGTTCTCGGGCAAGATGGAGCACTTCCATTACGACACCTGGAAGGTGCAATTTGCCGATCCCTACTTGCCATTTGCCCTCGTGAGTTTCCAGATCGGTCCCAAGGGCGAGGTGCAAGGCTGCAAGATCGACCTGCCCAATGGCGACTTCCATTTCTGGCAACTCGATTTCAAGCGGGTCGCAGGCTGAGAAAACGCCCGGTTTATCCACATTTCATTGCCCCATCCTTGTGGGTTACTAGGGCCTCTGGTGCAGGGCTGAAACCTTATATTTGCATCTGATAGAGGCAAAATGGATTTTCTCTCGTATTTGATCTGCGCGGTTTTGGGTTGGTACGCGCCTGTGGATACTGGCCTGCAAGCCCGTGCCACGGAGCCCTGTGAGTTGTACGGAGCCGTGTATGTCGAGCCAGTGGAGAGCTTGGCGACCTACACGGTTTTTGTGGCCGACACAGATTCGGGCGCCAACCTGCGGGTGTGCAAGCAGGCCATGCGTGCATCGGCCAGGAAGCCTGGGCACTGGTATTTCACCCCCAACAAGGAATTTGCCGACTTCTCCATCTCCTTTGCTACACAGCGGGCAAATGCCGATTTCTCCATCGCCTACACCGATTATGCAATGTTGGCGGGCTGCTACGTTCCATGGTAACCGAATCTTACATCCAACTCACGATGGCCATCCCGAGGGATCAATATGATCTCATGGTGGCCGTGCTGTCCGAAATCGGCTTTTACGCCTTTGAGGAAACACCCGCCGACCTCCAGGCATTTGTGATGGAGCGCGACTATGACGAAGCCGCGTTTCAGGAGGTGCTGGAGACCTATTTTCCGGGGCAGGTGATCGTGCCCACCCGGGAAGTGATCGCCGCCAAGGATTGGAATGCCGAGTGGGAAGCCAATTTCCACAGCGTGCGCGTGGGTGACTTTTGCGAGGTGCATCCGCCCCATCGCGCGGCAGACCCCGATGTGAGGCACCATGTCTTGGTCGCGCCCAAGATGGCATTTGGCACCGGGCACCATGCCACGACGTGGCTCATGCTCGATCAGTGCAGCCGCATCGACTTTGTGGGCAAGAAGGTGCTGGACATGGGCAGTGGCACGGGCGTGCTGGGCATCCTGGCCCGGCAGCTGGGGGCGAGCGCGGTCACATGCATCGACGTGGATCCCTGGAGCGAGGAAAATTGCAAGGAAAATGCAGCCCTCAACCACATAGAGGGCTTGGAGATCATCTTGGGCGACGCCACCGCCATCCCCGCAACCTGTTACGAAATTATCTTAGCCAACATCAATCGGAATGTCTTGATGGCCGACCGCGACAGTTATTTAGCAGCCTTGAAAGCAGGGGGAATCATCGCCATCAGCGGTTTTTATGATTTTGACGAAGAAAAGGTAGCTGCACATTTTGCCGCGGCTGGCCTCCAGCAAGTGGAGCGCCGCGACAAGGACAACTGGGTGATGATGGCATTTGAAAAACCTATCTCCCTCTGACACGATTCATGAAAAAGGACGGATTTTCAGCAAAAATGGTATCTCGGTTTACGATGAATAGAATCACAACATGGGGCGCCGCACACCTGCGCAGGGCTACTTTTGCAATCCTGATGCTCCTCGGGGCCTGGAACTTGCAGGCACAGAACTCCAAGACCCTCAGCGACGACCCCGCCAAGTTCATTGTGGAATTTGAGGACCGCATCGCCAAGCTGTCTGACAAAAACACCCAGAATTATCTCAAATCCTTCAGGGAGCACTGGGATGGCGGCAAGTACACGCGCTCAGAGCAGGAGCGTTTTGTGTCGCAGACCAACATCATGCTGCTCAAGAACTACGTCATCACCGGCGAGGTGCTGCAATACGCCAAGGCATTTGAGACGATCCACGCAGACTCGGCCCGCGCCAAGATCAACATCGACGAGTTTTTTGAGGTCACAGACTCTTGCATCATCACTTTGGACCGCTTGCAGAGTGGCAAGTTTTATGGCTTCATGATGCAATATGCCGGCACCGGCGTCGTGGTGAAAACCTCGACTTCCTCATGGTCATTCACCCAGACCAATCCCAAGCTCAAGTTTGTCACCAAGACCAACCCCGAGACCGGGAAACCCGTCCATTTCCCCAACCTCACATTTGACGCGACAGACCTCATCTACCGCAACCCCAAGGACAGCACCCACATCTACAACACCAAGGGTGAGCTCAACGTGATGAACAAAATGTTCAATGCGCAGGGTGGCAAGATCGACTGGAAGAAGATGAGCATGGACCCCAACGACGTCTATGCAGACTTGATGGACTATGGCCTGAACCTCAACTACAGTTTTGTCAACATCGACACGGTCATTTTCCATTACAACAGCCTCATCGGCAAGCCGCTCAAGGGCCGCTACGAGGACATGAACAAGGGGTTTTCAGACATCAACAAAGCCAATTACCCCTATTTCAGGAGCTATGATGGCGGCGTGGTGATCGAGAATTTCATCAAAAACGTGCGCTACGAGGGTGGTTTCTCGCTGCGTGGGGTGAAAAAGATCGGTTCAGCCTATTTTAAGCTCGTCGACCTCCCCAAGGAGGTGAAAAAAGAGGAACCCAAGAGCTTGGGTGCCGAGGAAACCCCCGACAATTTTGAGGAGGACTTCGGCTACAAGTACGACGAGAGCGCCTATTATTTCGACGATGAGGAGATCATCGAGGGCGGTGGCGAGGAAAACCCCGAGGACATCGAGGATCCGCTTGAATCTGAGGACCCAACCGAAGGCGGGGTCTTTGACGATTTTGACCCGGATTTCCTCGGCAAGGAAAACAAGCTTTTCAAGGCACAGCTCACCATTTTCCGCAACGGTCAGCCCGCCATGAGCCTGCGGGCCAACGAGTTTGTGCTGGACCTGAAGACCCTCGTTTCCAGGCGCACCGAGGTCACGCTCTACATCAACAAGACCGACAGCATCACCCATCCCAGCGTGGATGTGATCTACGATGTCGATAAGGGCGAGGTGACCTTGGTCAAGGACGTGAAAGACAAATTGTCGCACCAGGCATTCTTGAGCCCCTACCACAACTTCTTCCTGTATTTCGACGCGATCAAGTGGAAGACCAACACCGACATCATCGAGTTTACCTCCATCATCGACAAGGAAAACCAATCCTCGGCCATCGAATCCAAGGATTTTTTCAAGCTCCAGCGCTGGAATCAATTCAAGGGTGTCTTGCCATTCAACCCGATCGGCGCCATCTACCGCTATTCGCAACTGCATGAGGGCGTACCGATCTATCCCGAGTCCATCACCGAGGAGTACAAGCTCAAGGATGTGATCGATGCCTTGAAATTTGCATTGATCGACGTCGAGGGATCGGGCTTCATCCAATATGACCGCAAGACTGGCCAAATCACGCCGCTGCCCAAGCTCATGGACTGGGCCAAGGCTGCCCGTGGCCGCAAGGACTATGATGCCATCCAGATCATCTCGCAGGTCAAGAGCGGAAACAATGCCGAGCTCGACCTCAACTCTATGCAGGTCGCGATGAAGGGCGTCGCCTTTTTTCCCTTGAGCGACAGCCAGTTTGTGCGTGTATTGCCCAACCATCAGCAGGTCACCGTCAAGAAAAACCGAGACTTGCAGTTTGACGGCACCGTCGCCGCCGGCAAGCTCAATTTTTATGGCCGCATCACGCCCGATAGCGTGGACATGAGCAAGATCCCCGGCAAATTCACCTTCCAGTATGAAAACTACAAGGTGCTCGTGGACTCCTTGGATTCCTTGCGGTTCATCCTCGTGCGCAACCCCGAGCTCGGTTATGTGTATTCGCCCTTGCAACGCGCCCTGCGCGCCACCACGATCGAGGGTGTGACGGGAGCCATCTACATCAACAAGCCCACCAACAAAAACGGATTGGAGCCCTACCCCGAATACCCCGTGTTTGACTCCTACACCAAGTCCTTTATCTATTGGGCCAAGGAAGGGGTGCGCGATGGGGTTTACACCAAGGACAAGCTCTACTTTTCCATCGACCCCTTTGTGCTCGATTCGCTCGAAGACTTCAAGGAGTCGGCCCTGAGCTTTGAAGGTGAATTTTACTCCTCGGAGATTTTCCCCAAGATCCGGCAGAAGTTGGCGGTGATGGAGGACTTCACGTTGGGGATGAAGGACATCACGCCACCCGACACTGGCTATGCCGCGTATGACGGGGCAGGCAGGTTTATCGGCGAGATCAAGCTCGACGGCGGTGGCCTCAGCAGCAAGGGAGAGATGGATTTCCTGCATACCGTCGCGAAATCAGACAGCTTCCAGATGTTTTTTGACTCCGTGAAGGCCGTCACCAACCAGTTCCAGATGCCGGGCGGCATGCACGACGGCGCCTACTTCCCTGAGATCCAAGCCAATGCCGTCAATTACAAATGGCTTACCAAAAAGGGCGAGGTGGAATTGGAGACGCTGGAAAAAGGCGAACCCATCGTCATGTTTGGTGGCGAGGGCACATTTGAGGGCAAATTGCGGATCACCAAGGAGGGCTTGCGTGGCTCGGGCAAGGTCAAGATGGGCAATGTCATCGTCGAGAGTCCCGACATCATCTTTGGTGAAAAGGACTTCATGGCAAATGACGGCATCTTTACCGTCACCGACCCCAACAAGCCCGACAAGCGCTTGTTCATCGCCAGGGACAGCAAGATCTCCTATGATGTCAACAAGCACCACAGCTCTTTTGTGAGCGAGGACGTCGGCAAGGCAAACGTCGCATTTCCAGAACAGAAATACCGCAGCTCGCTCGGCAAGGGCGAGTATGACCGCACCACCAACGACGTGTATTTGGAAAGCCTCTCCGTGAAGCCCAACCAAAACTACTTCTACACCTTCGACCCCCTGCAAGACAGCCTCGCCTACATGGCCAACAAGGCCCACTTCAACTTTGACCAGCAGCAGATCGAGATCGAGGGCGTGCCCTACATCTATGTCGCCGACGCCAAGATCACCCCCAACGAAGGCAAGGTCGAGGTCAAGAAAAGTGGCATGATGCAAAAGCTGGAAAACGCTGTGGTCGAGGCCAACCAAAAAACCAATTTCCACCGCATGTACGATGCCACCGTGGAAATCACGCATTCCAAGCGGTATACCGGCAAGTCCAAATATGACTATCCGCCGGTGATGGAAAAGAAACAGTACATCAACATGGTGCAGATGGGCGTGCGGGGCGACTCGATGACCATCGCCACGGGCGAGATACCTGATTCGCAGCACTTTTACCTCACCGACCGCATCTTCTTCAAGGGCGCCACCAAACTGGAGGCCGAGAACAAGTACATGCGCTTCACCGGCGAAGTCAAGATCGACTCCGACAACAAGTTCTTTGCCGACAAGTGGTTTCCATTCAACGAGGTCGTGAATCCAGACTCCGTGTTTGTGCCGATCGACAAGGCACAACTCGGCAAGTTTGTGGTGGGCTTGCATTACATCAGGCGCAACCGCACCTACTACTCGAGCTTCCTGGACGTGAAGAAGAGTCCCGACGACATCGAGGTCGCGATTGCCGAGGGTGGCCTGACCTTTGACCGCACCACCGACGAGTTTCGCATCGGTCCCAAAAAGAAGCTCACCGGCGTGGAGTACCGTGGTACGACGAGCAGCCTCGACGACAAAAACAACGTGATCACCACGGTCGGCAAGTTGAAATTGCCCTACAATTTCATGAAAAATACGATCGAGATGGAGATCGCTGGCAAGTGGCGCGATGAGATCGACAAAAAGGAAGTCACGAGCGACCTGGTCGGCAGCTTCAAGTTTGATTGTATTTCCAAGGATGCCTGGGCCAAGCTTGCCGACAAGGCAAAGGTCGTGACGGCGATCAACGAGACGGTGGATTGGAGCAATCAGACCTTCAGGGAGGGTTTGGCGGAGTTCTTGGACCCCAAGGACACCCCGTTGGACAAAAACATGCGGGAATTCATCGCGCAGGTCGAGAAGTCGCTGACCTACAACGACATCAAGCCCACCAAGGTGATACCGGGCTCGCTGTTGCTCTCCGGCATTCAGTTCCGTTTCGACCGCGAGTTCAAATCCTTGTGGTACTCGGGTGAGATCGGCGTGCTGGGCATCAACCAAGAGCCGATCAACAAGCTCACGTCTTCCAACAGCAAGATCGAATATGCCAAGGGCCGGTCTACGCCGTCGGGCGTGATCAATTCAGATACCCTGCGCATTTACCTGGAGTTTGATGAGCTGAATTGGGTCTTTTTTGAGCTGAGTGGCGATGCCCTCTACACCATCTCCAGCGACATCGACGGCTACAATGCCGTGTTGCGCACCGAGAAGGAGAAGCGCAAGAAAAACGATGGATACCGTTTCGAGCTCAGCGACGAGGCCGCCAAGGACGACTACTTGAGCAAGTTTGTGAACAAGTACATCTGGCGCACGGGCCGCAGCAACGACGTCGGCGAGGAGGAGCCCAAGGAAGGCACCGAAGACCCCAATGCGCCCAAAGGCACTGAGGATCCCAATGCGCCCAAAGGCACCGAGGATCCCAATGCACCCAAGAAAGAGGGAGGCGGCATCGACGACGGCTTGGATGGCGGCAGGAAATCGGGCGGCGGCGACCCCAAGGGAGACGATCCCAAGCCCGGCGATCCCAAGAAAGAAGGCGGCGGCATCGACGACGGCATGGACGGCGGCGGCCGCTGAGGCTGAAGACGCGTGTTTTGAAGCGACATCATATTTTGCTTATGCGCAAGGTTATTGTCTTGAAGGGAATCCTATGCGGTATCTTTTTGGGCTGCATCTTGTCAGTGCATGGCCAGACGGGCGGCTACCAAATTCACCCCGACACGAGTATTTTGCTCCATCGCGGCGTGTACTTTCGGGGTCAAGCCAGCATTTCCCCATCGAGCAATCGTTGGGGCCTCGATGGCGAAGTAGCACTGCGCCTTGCCCACCCCCATTTTGCGGGGAAGCAATTTCGCATCAATTTGTGGCTCCATCCAGACAGCCTCATCGTTCCGATCAAGCCGGCCCAAGCGCTTGCGACGGGACTCTATTTTTCGCCGCATCGAAGGTTTTTGTACAACATTTGGATGGAGCAGCCGCGCGCTGAGGAAGACATTGCGCTCACAACTGCCAAGGGGTCATTGTCCTATGACCCTACCGAGGAGGCATTTGTGATCGGACCTGAGGCAAAACTGCGTGGACAAGCCTATCGCGGCACCACGTGCGGCGTAGACTCTGCGCATGTCCAATTCACGACCGTCAGCAAAATCAAGCTGCCGATGCAGCCGACCGACAGCAAATGGCAGCTGGAATTGGCGGGAAAATGGCGGGAAAATCGGACTGTGAATGAAATGCAGTCAAATTTGGTGGCGCGCATCGCCCTGCACAAAATCCCGCGCAAGGCTTGGGAGCAGTTGGCCGACAGGGCACGTATCGTCACCGCAACGAATCAGTCCATTTCCTGGAATGAGCCGACCTTGTTGCAAAGCATTGCCGAGTTCAAAGACCCCAAGCCGCGCAAGGCCCCCAAAAACATGGACGCGTTCATCGCGCATTTGCCATCGGCGCACACATATTTGGATGTCGGGGCTTGCGCAAACATCGATGCCGATCTGCTGCTTTCGGGCATTGAGTTTCGCCAAGACGAGGAAATGCATGCCTTGTGGTATGCCGGTGAGGTAGGCGTCATCGGTATCGGCGGGCAAGAAATCGGTAAACAATCGTCCAACAATACCAAAATTGAATATCTTTTTGGCGATGCCGGTACCACCGACACCCTGCGCATCTACTTGGAATTGGATGACCAGAACTGGGCTTATTTCGAGCAATATGGAGAGAACTTGCACACCATTTCCAGCGACATCGACGGCTACAATACGACCGTGGCATCCAGGAAGCGGTTGCAGTTTGTGAGTGGAGAGGCCGACAAGGATGCCTATTTGAATCGATTTGTGAATACTTACATTTGGCGGACGGGGCGCAGCAGAGGGGGCCAATAGTACCACAATTCGCCAATGGCCGTAATTCGAAAAGCACCAGCCAAAAGGAATCACTGGATTCGACCATATTTTTTAGCTCTAATCACTTGCTTTATGTCATATCTGGAGCTAATTTAGGTTGTGAATAGCGTCAAAGCTGTTATGATTGACCGCTATGCGACCGACATAAAGCTGTGGAATATGTGTTTTTGGAGACCGCTGGCACTGATGTGCATCCTTGTGTTGTCGTTTGGGGGCCTGCACTGTCAAGTGAAGGACACCCTCCAAATGGCGCATTTGCATCAGCGAGATTGTGAAAAGGTCGTGAACCTCTCGCTCAAATTGTTGAAGATCAGGGAGACGCCAGGCGTATGCGAGCAAATCGCCGACTGCTATTTTGACTTGGGGAAATATGCCGCGGCCGAGGGATGGTACTCCAGGGCGGTGGAGATGGATCCACAGGACCTTGAATGCCACCGCAAATTTGCAGAGGCGCTCAGGGTGAGATCCAAGTTTCGGGAAGCCATGGCGCAAATGCAAATCTATGCAACCGCCGTGGGCGACGAGGCAGGCGTCGCCTCGTTCATGGACCGTTGCCAGCGCGGCCTCATGTGGCGTGCCAATGAAGGACGCTATATTGTACAGCCACTCGTCGTCGTCAACTCACAAGAAACCGAGATCGTCGCCTATCAACGCAAGGCAGAACTCTATTTCTACAGCCGCGCCACACTCACCAACGTAGGCAAGATTCGCAATCCGCGCCTCACGCGAGACCCATTCAACCTCTTTGCCTACGACCTCAGCAATCCAGAGCCAGAGAAGGCATGCCGCCTCGTCGCCAAGCACTGCTCCCCCAATGAAATCGGGCTCGGCATGGTCTGGGACGACCCCAACGACCAGTATTATGTCGCACGCTTTGAGGCCGCTGGCAATCGCAAGGGCCTCTCCACCATCTACCGCTGCCGCCGCGACGGCGTCGGCAATGTCAAGGAGGATCCATTGGCCTTTTGCCAAAAGGAATTCAACAACAATTTCCATCCAGCCATCGACCCGACGGGGCGCGTATTGGTATTTGTCTCAGATGCCGACACCGGGCTTGGCGGCAGGGACCTCTTTTATTGCACCCGGCAAAAGGGCCACAATTGGACGGACCCCCTCAATTTGGGCAAGGAAGTCAACACTGGCGGTGACGAGACCTATCCCTGTTTTTCATCGGAGGGGCGGCTGTTTTTTGCCTCCGACAGCCTGCATGGGTTTGGCATGACCGACATCTTTGCGGTGGACCTCAAGATCTCGGAAAAAGAAGTGTTTGATGGCAAGAGAATGAACACCGAGCTGCAAGTGGATTGGTCATTGCCACGCAATGTCGGGGCCAAAATCAACTCGGCCTACGACGATTTTGCCATCGTCTGGAATCCCGGCGAGCATCGAAATTCAGGCTATTTCACCTCCAATCGGCCTGATTCCGCTCAGATCGCAACCCACACACACTTGATCGACAGCACGCACCTGCGCTGCAACATCTATTCGTTTTGGTTCAAACCCGAAATCGTCGGCACCGTTTTCTCAGAAGACACCGTGCAGGCACTCGCGGAACCTCGGGCTTTGTATGGAAACATCCCGCGCATCTCGAGCCCCACGGTCATGCTTTATGAAGAAGCGCAGCCTACGCCGCATATATTGTCTTCAGACGATTGGGGAAGATATTATGGCAATCCCAGGTGGGCAGGCCGCGCGCAACTCGTCGTGCAAAAGAAAGGCTATGTCGGGGAAATGGTGGAATTTGACATGGCTACCATCCCCCAAGGAGAGGAAATCCGCTTTGATTTCAAGCTTGCCTTGGACACGGTGCAATATTTGAAATTCATCCTGCCCAAGGATGCGCAGGTGAGCAATTTGGATACCTTGCGCGTCGCCCTGATCGACAAGGAAACCGGCAAAGTCGAGGGTAAACTGGATGGATTGCCCGAGGAGATCGTTGTGTCCTTGCGGCGCAACCGTGACTACATATTGCGCTTGGGCTATCGGTTTGGCTTGGAGGAGGTGGTGACCCTGGGGGCGGACCGCAAGGCCGTCGAGCTTGTTTTGATGCTCGATCCAAGGGCTCCGGCTTTTGCCAGCAATCCCAATGTGCGTGCCGAGAGTGGCCCCACACACATGGTCGTCCCCGACGAGCAGGTCTATTTGCCCGATACGAAGATGGCCTTGGGACCACCGCTCGAGGTCGCCTTGAATGCCGATGTCACGGAACCGACGGTTTCCGCTGCGCCGTTGTGGACTTTTTTTTATGGGTACAGCAAGATTTCCCTCTACAACCTGCCGCAGAATGCCTTGCAGGAACTGCGCCGCCAAATGCATGCCGACTCGGCGTTGATTCTTGATTTGCAGGTATTTACAGCGAGCGGTGGGGACTTGGAATTCCGCAAGGACAGCAACCAAAAACGCGAGGCCGAGGCGATCAAGGATTTCTCCAAATGGCTCGACATTTCGCGGTCGCGCATCGTCACACGTGGGCATACCCCCACGGTCAAAACGAATGTTTGCGCTGCCTGCGAAACCAAGGCGCAATACGCGAGCGGCCGACTAGAGGTGCGGCTGCGGCATTAAATTTCCCCCGTTTTCAGGAATGGTTGGCGGAGGTAACATTCCAGGGGAGCCCGCCCCGCCGTGTCCCCCTCAGAAGCGGGTATCAAAGGTCGGGACAGGCTATCGACCACACGCCTCTGGTGGAATTTTTGTTCGATGTATACTGTCCTCGGGCATAATCCCACTTTTGTCATGTCGACCGAAGTCCTCGAGGAGCGAAGCGACGAAGAGGACGTAGCGGAGACATCTAGCTAACTCAGTAGCACCTTATGCTAGCGAAATGGGTTAGCGTGAGGTGTATCAC
>JANMIM010000855.1:0-2451 GCA_031375795.1 Bacteroidota bacterium | reverse complement strand
GAGGCAGCCCGATACACGCAGGGAGTCGCCGGAGTCCTCGGCGAGTTGCAGGGCCTTGAGGTAATTTTCCACGGAGATGCCGTAGTAGCCGCGGTCCTTGTTGAGGATGCCGAGGAGAATGTGGGCGTTGACGAGGCCCTTGGGGTAGCCGCCGATGCGCATCGAGCGGGCGATCGCCTGCTGGGCATACCAATCGGCGCTGTCGGGATTGGCCTTCACGAGGGTGTAGGCGTGGTCGTTGATGCGGTCGATGCGCGCCGAGTCGGGCAGGACGGATGCGTCGAGGGTTTGGAGGAATGAATTCTGCCCCCACAACCCATTCGTGCCAACCATGATTCCCAAAAGGAAGATGCAGCGCCACGCCATTACCATGGTTCAAGGTAAGCAGGATTTTGGAGGCTGGCAAATTGGGGGAATGCGAAGGCCAAGGAATTAAGTTTTGTACCTATGCGGAACTTTGCCGTTCAACCGTGTTGCCTATGGGTCCCTCCAGGATCACAACGCAGTGGTGATTTTTAGCGTCTTCGACGCTTTTTTCACGGCCTTTGGCCGTCATCATGAAAGGACCTTTAGGCAAACTGGCACAGATTTCAAACCCAATGAGGCATCCTTCCCATTCCAAATACAAAACTCAACGTCACCCCTTCCGCAACACCATCCCCAAAATCCTCGGCACCCCGCTGCGGTCCTCGTCGTCAAAAAACTCCTCGATCGTCACGACCTCCAAGCCATTTCGCTGTGCAGCCCCCACGAAGTCGCTGATGTGGTGGTTGTAACAATCCACGACGACTTCGCCGGCGTCGGTGATGTATTTGGCCTTGCTGCCGAGGTATTGCTTGAAGGGATGCAACTCGCCGATGTAGACATGGCCGCCTGGGACAAGCGCTCGCGCGACCTCCGCAAACACAGGATCGAGCTGCGCAATATGCTCCAACATCAGGCTGAAACTCACGAGCTCGTAGATGCCTTCGC
The DNA here is from genome assembly GCA_031375795.1 of Bacteroidota bacterium. Classification (GTDB taxonomy): domain Bacteria; phylum Bacteroidota; class Bacteroidia; order J057; family JADKCL01; genus JADKCL01. Next base: position 1,479 of record JANMIM010000855.1, on the reverse strand, counting down.
CAAAATGCCAAGGCTGCGTAATATCTGCTTGTACAAATTCGACGAGACACTCGGGATTTCCCAGTGCCTCAATTTTTTCTTTGGCAAGTGCGAGCATCTCGGCACTCAGATCGACCGCAACGATGCGTTCCGCGAAGCCAGCATACCAGACGGTATTCTTTCCCGTACCCGCGCCGATTTCAAGGACATAGCGGAAGTGGATCTTTTCCAGCAGTTTCCGCACACAAATCGCCTCCAAGTCGCGCGTCTTGTTGGGGTTGGTGTCATATTGCGCAGACCAAGTGTCGTAGTGGGATTGGGTGGACATTTTTTCTTTTTTGGGAATGTACCAAATATTTTGACTTTTCCTCTGCGGTCCTTTGCGCCCTTTGCGGTTTCCTTTCCATAGAAAAAACCGCAAAGGACGCAAAGGTTCGCAAAGGCAGGCGATGCATCATCCCCCCCGCACAACGCGATACACCCAAATCCCATCCCCGCTCCGGGCCACAATAAAATAAACCCCATTCACCGCCGTCGACAGATCAAAACGCCGTACTTCCTGCTTGCCTGCCGCCACCACCTGCCCCATCACATTGGAAATGGAATACTCAAATTCCGTGACGCCATCGGGGAGCACGATGTCTACGATGCCCGTCGTGGGATTGGGGAAGCAGCGGCCGATATATTGCGCGCCGTTGTGGCCGCCGTAGGAGACGCCGGCGATGACGTCGGTGGCGTTGCGCAGGCTGTCGCTTTGGTAATAAACGAGCAGCGCGGTCTCATTGCTGGGCGTGGAGGCCCCCCAGGCGGGCACGTTGATGAGGGGCAGGTTGTTCCCGACGGGCGTGCCGTTGGCGTCTGCTTTTTGGCGGCCGACGCAGACGATGCCTTTGGAGGTCTTGTAGCTGCCAAAAAGGTCCACGTTGTCGCCGCCGGCTTGCGTGAGCGTGTCCCACACGCCCACGACGAGCGAACTGTATTTGGGCACGCCCAGGCTCGCGTCATACATCCGCACAAAGTTGTTCCAGCAACCCACGCCGCTGGACCACGGCGATATATTGCGCTGGTAGGCATTGGCGGTGGTGATGGTACGGCGACCCACACCGAGCACGATCACTTCGCCGGTGGAGCTGACTTTGAGGCTGTTTTTAGCGATGCGCGTGGTGTTCACATTGGGCCAGCCCGTGTTGGGGTCGGGCCAACCTGCGAGATTGGGATCGGGATGTTGCGTGCCGAGTCCGCCGGTGCCTTCAAACAGTTCGGCCATGTAGGTGCTGTTGATGAGCGCGCCGTCGTTCAGGCGCACTTTGCCGATCCAACTCTCGTGGATATTGCCATTCGTGCCCGTGATTTGATTTTGGACACCCTGGGCGGATGGATTGGCGGCGATGGTATTGCCTTCCCAGAGATTCTCGGTGTTGTTGCCGTGCGCGCGGGCGCCGACGACGAGTTTGTCGTGGGCATAGTCGATCGCGAGGGCGTCGATGTATTGGTCGGGGA
>JANMIM010000849.1:0-1815 GCA_031375795.1 Bacteroidota bacterium | reverse complement strand
CAAGGCCACGTCGTTGCGCAGCTCGGCCATGTTCATGAATTTCCATTCGGCCACCTCCTCGGGATTGATTTCTGGCGAGCCGTCAAAATTGCCGATGAAGACATGGTCGAATTCATGCTCGATCAAATCACCGACCGCTTGCTGGTAGATGAATGAAAAGGCGGGCTGCAGCGTGCATGCGAAGCCCATCTCCTCCCGCAGCCTGCGGTTGGCGGCCTCCAAGTTGCTCTCGCCGGCACGGGGGTGGCTGCAACAAGTATTGGTCCAGAGCCCACCGCTGTGGTATTTGTGCCAGGCACGCCGTTGCAGCAAGAGCTCTCCAGCGGAGTTGAAGGCAAATATGGAAAATGCACGGTGCAATGCGCCCTTCTCATGTGCCTCCTGCTTTTCCATCAGGCCAATTTCATTGTCCCGGGCATCGACCAATATGACCTGCTCTGCAACCATCTCAAGTATCTGCATGTGAAATTAGATAATATTGAGTTGATGACGAAAATATGAACCCACAAACAAGGCATACTTGTGCTGATTGGGGATGCGCACGCGCTCTTCCAAGATGCGGTGGTGCGGCAGCGACTTGATCTTCCTGAAAAGGCCCATGTAATAGACATAGGCCATGTACACCCCAAAACGGGCGTCTTTGGGAAGTTTCTTGATGCCTTGCAGCCCTTGGGCAAAGTCTGCCGCAATGTCCTTCTCGATGGCGGCCTTGGTCTCGGAATCAAACTGCTCCACGTTCAAGCCAGGGAAATAGGCGCGGCCCAGCGTCAAGTAGTCCGCTTGCAGGTCACGCAGGAAATTGATCTTCTGAAAGGCGGAGCCGAGCCGCATGGCATCGTGCTCCAGCAGTCGGTATTTTTCCTGATCGCCCTCCACAAAGACGCAGAGGCACATGAGGCCGACCACCTCTGCCGAACCCAAGATGTATTTTTCAAAGTTCTGCTGGTCGTATTTCTGCTCGGTGAGGTCCATCGCCATGCTCTCCAGAAAGGTGTCGATCAGGTGGAGCGGGATGTTGTAGGCATGCACCACCGCTTGGAAAGCATTCAGGATCGGATTGAGGCTGATGCGGTCTTGGATGGCTTCATGGGCGTCGTGCTTGAACTTTGCGAGCAATCTTTCCTTGTCGAATCCATGAAAGGTGTCGACAATCTCATCTGCAAACCGCACAAAGCCATAGAGACCATAGATCGGGTTGCGAAAACGCTTCCCGAGAAACCGGATCCCCAAGGCAAAGGACGTACTGTACGCTTGGGTGGTGATCTTACTCGAACTGAAGGAAACGCTGTCAAACAGTGCCTTGTTGTTCATAATATCAGAAATTTTGGAATTCTTTTTGGATTTCAGCGGCAACGACGCGTCCCGAAATCAGGGATGGCGGCACACCGGGACCGGGTACGGTCAGCTGCCCGGTATAAAATAGATTCTTGACCTTTTTGCTTTTCATGGACGGCTTCAAGATCGCTGTCTGCATGAGCGTGTTGGCGAGGCCGTATGCATTTCCCTTGAAGGCATTGTAGTCTTGCTGGAAATCGCGGTGTGCATAGCTGCGTTTGTAGACGACATGTGGACGAATAAGCTGACCAGTGAGCTTTTCGAGACGATCCATGACCATGCCATAGTATTTGTCGCGTTGCGCTTCATCGTCGCCCCCCAGGCCCGGCGCCAGGGGGATCAAGACAAACAAGTTTTCCATGTCCTCGGGAGCGACCGACGGGTCGGTCTTGGAGGGACAGCAGACATAAAACAGCGGATTCTTGGGCCATGCCGGTTGGTCGTAGATTTCAGCCGCATGCTGCTCGAAATCGGTATCAA
>JANMIM010000840.1:0-2071 GCA_031375795.1 Bacteroidota bacterium | reverse complement strand
GGCCGATGTCGTGAAATTTGCGGCTCAGTGCGGCCTTTTCGGTCGGGGTATGCCCCCCGAGCGTCTCGATCTTGCGGTGTTCGCCATCGAGGTTTTTGCGGCCTTCCTCCAGGGCCTTGCTGGCGACGTCGTAGTTCTTGTGCATCGCCCACTCCATGCGTGCGATCTGTATAAAGGTGTAGGCGATGTCCAAATCACCGTCCTTGGGTGCCGACTTGAAGAACCAGTCGTCGGCAAAATGGTAGTTCTTGAGGGCATTGACCGAGTCGCGCAGCCCGACCTGGCCATTGGCGAGGAAGATGTAGCCCATGTAGTGAAACTTGTCGATGGCGACGATCGGGTTGCCATAGCGCACGAGGTCCTCGTAGGCCTCCTTTTTGTCGGCCTCCTTCTTATTGGGGTCCTGGGCAATGGCATTGGCCGATCGGCCGAGCTCCAGCAGCAACTCGAGCATGCGCTTGTTGCCAGATTGCAGGTCGGCGGCCATCTTGCCGTCGACGTCGTTTTTCTTGGCGGCGACCAGGTCCTCGCAGGCACCGATGGTGAGCGTGCGGATCTGTGGCATTTGCGTGGCCTCCAGGTTGCCATGTGCCTTGCGCACGTAGGTGAGGCGGGCGAGGGCGCGGTAGTAATGGGCACGTGCGAGCGATTTTTCCTTGAGCTTGGCTGGGTCGGCCAGCACCTTGTCGAGCTCGGCCATCGCGGCCTTGTAGTCGCCAGATTCATAGGCTTTCACGCCCGTCTCGATGTTTTGGGCGGATGCATGGAGTGTGACCAGCAAGATGGCCGCCGCAAAAAGACTCAGGATTTTCTTCACGCTATACAGTTTAGAGATCAATAGGACTTAAAGATATGTGGTTTCAGCCACGCTGGGCAAATGAAGTTGTCCACCTCCACCACCCAAGGGCTGGGTACAAGAATCGTTCCAAGATCGGCTGGGCGCGCGCAGGACGCAAGGGGTAAGATTAAGAAACTTGTTCTTTCCCATTGCCCAAGGATATCCATAAAAAAGGGGAATATGACCGCTTGCCTGAAAGCTCAAAGGACAGCGAGACATGAATCATCTGTCGTGGCGCAACAGCGTCGTCATGATCGCATCGTAATGTGCGACGACCGTACATTGCGCACGAGGCAAGCTGTCGAGGTCTTGGTCAAACACATAATAATAGTCATCCGCTTCGGAAACCCCGTTGCGGTCCACGGCCGCCAGCCAATCCAAGTGATGCGAACGGCGGTAAAAATTGATGGTCGGCTCAAAAAACCAGCTGATTCCCAGTTGCAATGAATCCGTTGCGGGCGGCGCCAAAAGTCTAGATTCGGCAATCGTCTCCAGCATGGCCTTGGTCTTGCTGTCGTCGACCCAAACCGAGCATGCATGCATGTCCAGGTGCCGGGCATAGCTCACGGCCGCAAAAATCGACAGGCCAAGGGCAGCCGCCGGAACCGCCTTCTGAAATTTCTCGCCCATAAAACCCAGCATGTAGCCAAAGTGGACCAGGTAGAGGACAAAAATGAAAACCGCAAACCGGCCAACGGGGAAGTCGGCCTTGGTGAACTGATGCTGCAACAGCAGCATGGCAGTCATCGTGAGCAGCAGGAAATTGGTGACAATGAATCCTTTGTGGTCCTTAAAAAATGCTTGGTCAGATTGATAGATCTTCCCAACGATCACCACTGTCGACGCCAACACGATCGCCGTAAGCAGGATGCGCATGGCCAATCCCCAAGGGCCTGGGAAGGCCGTGCCGTGGAAAGCCGTTTCGATCACCGACGCCACGGTGTCGTCATAAAACCCGCTCTTGCCGCCAAAATCCAATTGGCTGTACTTGGTGAGTCGCCGCAGTGGTTCATAGAGCAGGCCGGCGACAATCGGGATCGCAATGATGTGGACCTTGTTGCGCGCCCAAAATCGAAAGGGCTGCTTGGAAAATCGCCAGCGGTCGATCAGTAGTAGTACATTGTATTGCAGCAACAGCGCGACATAGACATCGAGCATCACAAAGTTGCTCAAGATCGCCAGGAAGCCCGCCAAATGAAACAAAACCAAGTGTTTGGTCTGCTGGGAATCAAT
>JANMIM010000803.1:0-1006 GCA_031375795.1 Bacteroidota bacterium | reverse complement strand
CGATTTGCTGCGCTTTTTGGAAATAGGGTGCCCCGCCTCCCAACTCATAGGTCTCCTGGTCAAAGCCGACGAGCACATAACAATAGTAGTTGAGGATCGAGGTGAGCTCGTCGATGTAGTTGTTTTCAGAAAACTCCAAAGGGTTGAAGGGAAGGTACCTGAAATCCAAGTCCTTGTCTTGGATGTTGAGGACCATGGACTCATAAGTGGAGTTGAAAACGGGCCTGATGAGCTGCACGACCATGGTGGCCGTGAACCGGTCATCGTCTGGACGGGTGCCGATGAGAATCTGCATCCTGCACCTGATGCGCTCCTGTGGCTCATATTTCAAATCGGTCCATTTCCTGAAATTGACATACTTGGAGATGGCGTCCTGCATCTGTGGGTAGACGGTCTGGTCGCTGCCCACGGTAGGGGCCGAGACGGTGACGATGCATTGCAATTCCTGGGCCGAGGCGGCTCGGGGCAGGAGGAGGGAGAGGATGCCAGCAAGGGCGATGTACCAGCGTGTCTTCATTTTTTGATAGCGTTGCACAGCTCGGACCAGATGTCGGCGGCGACTGCGTCTTTTCCTTTCAACTCAAAGCTACGCTTTTCGCCGTTGCGAGAGAAGAGCGTGATCTTGTTGGTATCGCTACCAAATCCCGCGCCAAGATCGCGGAGGCTGTTGAGCACGATGAAGTCGAGGTTCTTGCGCTCCATCTTGCCGAGCGCATGTGCCTCTTCATCGTTGGTTTCCAGCGCAAAACCGACGAGCAGCTGCCCCACGGGCTTGTGATCGCCCAGGTGTTTCAAGATATCCTTTGTGCGGCCGAGGGTCAATGCCAAATTTTCATCACCTTTTTTGATCTTGGTGGCCGAGACCTCGAGGGGCTGGTAGTCGCCGACGGCGGCGGTCATGATCACGATGTCTTGCCGGGGGCTTGCCTGGGTCACGGCCTCAAACATTTGCTGGGCGGTCGTGACGCGATGCACGGCCATGCCCTCGGGGTCGGGCAGGGCCACG
>JANMIM010000537.1:0-4619 GCA_031375795.1 Bacteroidota bacterium | reverse complement strand
CCTGCTCGCTGGACAATCCAGACGAATGCATGGCCTGCAGCGCCTAAAAAAGGAAATCAATACCGAAAAGTAGTGCCGTCCCAAGTACAACCGTGCTTGGGACGGCTCATTGTTGTGGGGTATGTCAAATACCCCGATCGTGAGATGCGTTGCCCCCCGCTTATCCTGGTAGCCTTGCTAGATGTTTCAGAATCGTGATGCGATTGCCGGCGGATCGCACACAGACTGCTCGTTTGTTCCGATTTTTTGCAAATTGACAGTTTATTCTTTCACGTGGGGACAATGTAGGCCCGAATTTTGTCCGCTGGGGCTTCATGCCACATGCGAGACTCCAAATCAGCTCGATATGAAACCCTGCTTGCAAGAAAACTTACATGAAACCCTTCATGGATACCGACTGGCGATTGGTGGAGGAAAGTTTTCCGTTCGTCAAAAAGCCTTGAATCGGTAGGGGGCAGAAGCTCGGGGCATGGAAGGAAATGGGCGGCCAATCGAGCATTCACATGTGTTTCGAGGATAAATGGGGCCTTGAAGGCTATGAGGACCCATGGAGCAAGGCCACTAGGCCAGGAAATTTTCGATTGGCAAACTGAAACGCTGGGGTCTTGGGCGGGTGAAGAATGAATTCGCGCTTGTGAGTGCTTTTGAAAGGTATGATGCCTGCCGAATGCCGTCCTTCGATGGCAAATGAGCAAAAACCCCAAACATTACCTCCTTAACATATGACAATTGCGTTTTCGGGCGAAAAAAAAAGGTTCTAGCACATGAGCAATTCACTGCCAAAAACAGCCAATTTGAGCGTTTTGAAAGGGGGTCGCCGCCGAATGAAACTTTTTTGCTACAAAACACATGTTTTTCTTGCATTTGTAATTTCGATTTTCTAATTTTGGTTATCAATTAAGATTTAGGTCAGTAATTATTAATTCTCGTCAGTCAACAACATTAAATAGAAGTAAGATCATGAAATCATTAAGAAACTCGTTGTTAGTGATGCTGGGCCTGGTAGCCTTGCTGTTTGGCTGCCAGCCAGACGGTGTCGGTCCATCGGATTCCGGCAAGGGAAAGAGCTTTGACGGTTTGGTCGGAGAAGATCACCCAGTGCTTGATACCGTTTGCAAGTATTCTGACTCCGTCTTCTTCAGGAGCGTCGCCACGACCAATTTGAACACCAACAACTATGCTGCAGGCAGCGTGGTTTCGACAGGTGTGACATGGGGAGCCGTGACGCCCACCACGTACACCTACCCAGCCAGCTTCTATGTCAACAAGTGCTTGGATCCAGATCCAAATGGTCCATCGGTCCCCGGCCCCTTGGGTTATGTCCAAGGCAATATTATCCCTTGCCCATCACAAATGATGAAGTGGGGCCACTTGGTGATGTACAACGGCTACCTCTACGGTTCCCAAGACACCACCCACTGGCTTGATGTCGACTTCTCCTTGGCTGTTGGTTTCCTTTGCGACCTCAACAACTGGGATTTTGCAATCTCCAACACGATCACCATCGACCCTGTCACCGGGGCTCCAAATACCCAAAGCAGCGACTGGAGCACGCTCGCAGTCAATCCTGCCCGCAACCAGTGGAAAGTGGCTATCAACGTCGACAGCCTTCCCCCAAATTGCTTTGACCTCGCTTGCCGCATGAGCGTGTTTCGTCTGAAGTCCAATGGCTCACCCAACGAGAACTTCCGCACCACCTTGTGGGCGATCAACGAGGAGTGGGACAATCCCGCCAGCGAGGGAAAATCCAACAATGAGTTTGCCATTCACTACTGCCCATTTGGCTGCCTTGAAGGCCCAGCGGTTGTTCCTCCACGCCTCGACAGCACCTGCGTCAACTTCCAAGTCGGCGTACCTGGACTTCCCAACTGCGTGACCTTGAATGCTGACACCGCAGGTACCGGCGTGACCTACCTCTGGTCCACTGGCGCAACCACGCAGTCGATCAGCGTTTGCCCCACGGCTACCACGAACTACTCTGTCACGATCTCCGTAGGCCCTAGGGTTGTGAAGATCAAGAAGTTCAGCGTGAAGTACAGCAACATCCGCTGCGGCAATCCAAATCAGCCACAGCACAAGGTCTTGGTTTGCCACGTTCCTCCAGGCAACCCCAACAATTCTCATACGATCTGTATCGACTGGAACGGTGTCCCTGCACACGTTGCAAGGTTCCGCTCACCCGGCTCGAACCCCAACCAAGGTCACGACTCTGGCTGTGAGATCGGTCGCTGCGGTGGAAATCTTTGCCAATGATCTAGACGATCCTAGGATCGGATTCTAAGAAAACAAAAGGGGAGGGCATTTGCTCTCCCCTTTTGCATTAGGTACGCTTCGGAATTGAGTTGCCACCACTTCAGCCATCATGCTTTTGGGGTCACTCACAGGGGTTCAAATTTGGTCGTTTGCGCAGCTATGCGCCAATGTTGTGCGTTGGCAAGAACCAATAGCCCGGCGCATCATCCTTTGGTGGTTGTCGACAAATCACACCTTGGCCTGCGATGCGAGTGCTTTCCTGAAACGGGCAGGAGGGGAGGCAGTGGCAAGACCTTTTGGGGAGAGTCGAGGAATCGATCGGGCCGGCCCTGGTAGCTAGACACATTATATATATGTGTGTGCACAACGGCGGCTTCGAGCAGCATCGCTTCGACCCAATTTCGACGCGCTCCCCTTCGTCGCCATGCTGGCTTGCCGCTGCCCAGCAAAACCGCCAGCCGCATCGGTGAAAAGGACTAGCGAGGATGTTTTGTTTGGCACTTGTTCTCGGATTTTTTTTTCATTGTTCGACACGAGGAACATTTTATTTCCTGTTTTCTCCTAGAAAGTCAACAATCTCTTACCCCCGGCAGCTCTATTCCGAATCCATGGGGCGCAGGAGTGTTCAAGGCAAGCAGCGCATTGGTTTGGACGCTTCTTACATTTGAATCGAAACCAATCTGGCAAACATTTTGGAGTTTATTGGACCCATCGCCTAGGGTTATCTCGGGAGGAGCGAAATGATTGCCTTGAAATGGACCCAGAATGAGAAATATCAAGGGTGTAGAAAGATGCGGATTATGGCATATTGTATCTATTGATTGGCTGTTTTGAAGATGGTTCAAAAACGGCCCATAAATAAAGCGTAATGTGTTTTGGTCTGGTCGCAGAAGATCAATCTCTCCTTCCTATATCAAATAATCGAAAACAATCTTACATTGTCATGAGCCATGTCCTAGGATCATTTCCTTGTTTGGTGGGCCCCCGATCTTGTTTGGGGTAGGTTCTGGCAGGCGGGACCATCGCCGCGTGGCTCAATGAAATAAAAATTCTACAAAACGCACTTTTTTCTTGCATCGTAAATTTCGGCCTATTATCTTTGAATCATAGTAGGTCGAACGGTCGGCCTATGGGGTTCTCAATCAACAAAAATTTAGTGGTTATGAAAATCTTCAAAAAAGTAATGTTTGCTGCGCTGGGCCTGGGAGCTCTGCTCACAGGCTGTTCGCCAGACGGCATCGGTCCTTCGGGCCAAGGTGGCAAGAATCTTTCAGCATTGGTGGGTGAGGATCACCCTGTGCTGGACACGGTGTGTAAGTACTCCGACTCCATTTTCTTCAGGAGCGTCGCTTCCACCAATTTGAATACCAACAACTATGCTGCAGGAACGAATTTCCCTGCCGTGGTGCCCACCACCTACACCTACCCGTCTAGCTTCTACGTGAACAAGTGCCTCGACATAGATCCAAATGGCCCTACGGTTGCCGGCCCGGTCGGTTATGTACAAGGAAACGCAATTCCTTGTCCCTCCCAGATGATGAAATGGGGTAGCGCGATCATGTACAACGGTTATGAGTACGGTGCACAAGACTCCATCCACTGGCTGGACGTCGACTTCTCCCTTGCTGTCGGGTGGCTCTGCGACCTGAACAACTGGGATTTCGCAATTGCCAACACGATCCTCGTGGATCCTGTGACCGGTGTTCCAAATTCAAATGGCCCGGACTGGAGCACACTCTCTGTCAATCCTGCTCGTAACCAGTGGAAAGTCGCGATCCCTGTAGACAGCCTTCCACAAGGTTCCTTTGACCTTGCTTGCCGCATGAGCGTGTTTCGCTTGAGGAGCAACGGCGCGCCCAACGAAAACTTCCGCACCACCTTGTGGGCCATCAATGATAAGTGGGACGTAACTGGTCACCCAGCACAATCCAACAACGAATTTGCAATTCACTACAGCCCACTAGGTTGCTTGGAGACGACGACACAGTGTCCACCAGCACAGACCGCACAAGTTTGCGAATCTGTTTTCAAAGGCTTGACTTGCACCGGCGGCAGCGCCTTGGCAACCACCACCTTGACTGCTGACTCCTCTGGCACCAACGGTGGAGCCACCTATGCATGGAGCAACGGACTCGGCACTACCCGTTCTGTATCTGTGACCCCAACGGCAACCACATCCTACACCGTCACTGTCTCCAGCGGCGGCTGTGTCAAGCGTATCGTGACCTTCAACGTAAACGTGATTGATGCAGCTTGCAGCATCACAACCTATGGCGGTGGCAATGGCGGCGGCGGCAACGGCGGCTCCGGCAGCGGCAATGGCAGCGGTGGCTCAGGCAGCGGCAATGGCAGCGGTGGCTCAGGCA
>JANMIM010000770.1:0-1256 GCA_031375795.1 Bacteroidota bacterium | reverse complement strand
CGACGATCTGCCGCTCGATGATCTCACTGCGCTCGCCCGCCCGCACGATGAATTCGCGGTATTCCTTTTCACGCGCCTGCAACACGCTCAGGTCGCGGTGTTTGCGCTGGTACACATTGTTTTGTGCCTCAAAATCCTTGGCATAGGTCTGCGACTTGTAGCCTTGGTGCTTGGCTTCCTGCTCCAGCAGGCGGTTTTTGAGCTCCGAGAGCTCCTTTTCCAAGGCCTTGATCTCCTTGGCCAGCTTTTCCAAGTTCTTGGCACGGCCGAGCCGCTTGCCCTGGAAGAGGCCCACGCTCCCACCGCCCAGCGCATATTTCTTGCGCTGCATGGAGCCAGACTGCGTGAGGAAGATCGCATCCTCGGGCAATTCACTGGGTATCTGGCCTTCGCCATCCACCAAGTAAACGCGATCCAGGAGATAGGCTCCCAGCTGCTGGTATTTCTCGGCCACCTCCACCAGATCGAGTGCCGGCTTTGCGCCATCGACCTTGAGCACCTTGCGGGGCTTGTAGGTTTCCAATTCCTCCAGCACAAAGAAGTTGGCGCGGCCCTTGGAGGCGTTGGCGAGGAGTTGGATGGCTTGCAGGGCGTCGGCGCGCGTGTCGACGACATAGTAGCTCATGTAGGGGTCGAGCAGGTTTTCAAAGGCTACCTTGTAGGCGTCGCCTGTGAGGAAGACGTCACTGAGCAAGGGGGCCTCCTTGATCCAAGCGGCCTCCTTTTTGAGGTACTTGACGCTGTCTGGGAAGCCTTCCAGGTTTTCGACCAGGCTCTTGGTGAGGTTGTATTCGTTTTGGCGGGAATCCAAGCCACGGTTGCACTTGTAGATCGCGTCCTTGAGCGCATCCAATTCCCGGGCACTGGCCTCGACGTCGATGTCGTTTTGGGCCTTGAGTGCACGCAACGAATTCACCTCCAGCTCCAAGGCCGCGACCTCGACCGTCAGGCTTCCGAGATTCGCCGCAAAACTATCCAGCTCATCGCTCTTGGAATTGCGGTCGGCCTCGTTGCGCTCGATTTCCTTGGTGAGGCCATCGATCTGGATCAGCTTGATCTCGCGCTCCTTTTCCAAGCGGCTCAGGTCCTGCTCCAGGGCGCGGTGCACATCGGTATAGCCCTCGACCTGCACCTTGAGTTCCTCGTAGCGGCCTGCGACGTCCTCGCGTGCAGCCTTGAGCTGGGCCAGGAGTTTCTGCGCATCGACCGTAAGCTTGGAGACCTCGATGCGGCGCTCGGTCACCGATGCCAGCTCC